>CAZFJT010000055.1:4889-10431 GCA_964519135.1 uncultured Syntrophales bacterium
GATAAATCGAATCAAGCCAAAGAATTTCCCTCCCGGTCCAAAGGTCACCCAACAAAGTTGTATTGCTGATACTTCAATATTTAAAACCCCTTATCCCTCGAAGGCTACATTAGGAACCAAATTTGGCTTGGGGTCCAACCTGTCGGTAGCCACTTAATAGACCACAGAAACTTACTTGTCAATGGCAATAATTTTAGGTAACGTATTGTATTATTAGCTACATTCCCATAACCGCGGGGAATCGCGGGCACAAATAATTTTTAAAAATCCAGGGGGCGCAGTCGAGATTTTAGTGTACTGTTAATCTATGTTTTTCCAGGCTATATACCTTTAACATTAAAGTATTGTATACGTTTCAGCGCATGGACCTCACGTTGTTATGTTTTCTCTGTTTTATATATATGCTGTTGTAATATTAACTTAATATGGCATAAATATATTTGTAACCGGGCGCCTTGACCCACATCGCTGATTCTTTTATCGTACGGGACATTATATTTAATTCATAACATTATCATTTGACAGAGTTTATTACTTTTGTTAATTAAGCCTCAACTACCTGAACGGGGTCCAAAATGCTGTCAGGAATCTCAGGCCAAACCGGACAATCGCTCAAACTACCAAATCACACACTCTTATACGGTGTTATACTGTCAGCGTTAGGCGCCCTAGTTGCATTGGGCGCGGCAACGAGGGTTGTGGAATTCGTTGAGTTTTTTCCGTTACGTTTACCCCAAAACGCCAACGAGCTGATATCAAGCTACATACCGTTCATATTAGGAACTTTTATCACCGCGGTGGCTTCCATAGCCGGCATAATGGTCGGGATAGGTTGGTTTTTCAATGGTATACGGGAAATTGCGCGATTGAGTGTCCCTATGAAGCGGCCAGGGGAATTCTTCGAGCCTGAAAGGGTTTCTGTGGGTTTAAAAGAGGGCCGCGTGATGACCTATGACCGCGCGCCGACCTTCCTTTTCTCAGTAATCGGCCGCTTCTGGACCAACGCCACTTATGTGTCGGCCATACCCGGTGAGATGGTCAGAAACAGTCTAAGCTTTATTTGGCGAGCCATATTCATAGGCATATGCGTTTATATAGTTTTCTCAGGTCTAGAGGCCTTGCCCCTCAGACTTCATGAATGGGGTTTCAGTGGCGACATTCACATACCGTCTCCTACGCCTTTTTATCACTTCCTAATATTCGTCTGCATTGTGAAAATGATCATTGCAATTAGCTTGATTCCCTTGAAGCGTCCAGGCGCGGGCAGAGAAATGGATTCCATGATTGTAGAGGGCAAGGGACACCCATCGGTCTTTTTCTCAATATTGGAGGAAGGCTCAAGGGTTTTCTCCCATAAGGGCTTTTCCAACAGAGTATCTCGGTCAAGACCGGTGGTGTGCGAAGATGGGGAAACCCTTTTAGGCACCATTGTTGAGAGTTTTCCCGAATATATCAAGGCGCGCGTCAAACCGGCCGCGCTGATTTGTTTGCTACTAGGCGCGGTGATGACCTTAACCGGTTTTCTTCAGATCATATTGATGAGATATCCCAGCTTTTCGGTGGGCTATCAAGACTTCTTTAATCTCTATTTTGCAGGAATAGCTTTAGACATTGTTTTAAATGTATTGGTAATAGTAGTGGGTAAGGGTTTCCTGGATCAGGCGAGATCTTTAATGTCCTTGTACAGGTTCAGATCAAGGATAGTTTACGTAGAGGCCAAAGGAGACTTTGACAGAAAGGTTCTTCCTGATCTCAACGGTATAGTGGCGCCTGAAAGATTGTACGATCCCTTGTCAACAAGCGCATTTAATGTCAGATTCTTTTCTGCTGAGGCAATATCAGAGGCCATTGATCCCCAAGGGGTCAGAGAGTTGGTAGGTCTTGAAACTTCAGCGAGATTAGCCAAGGATGTTAGTAGGCTTAAGCATCTTCCTTTTCATGTGGATTTTCGGGAAAGGTACCCTTCTGCTTACGCGTCCGCTGTTTCTGATGACGAATTTTATGGGATCGAGGCTGAGGCTGAAGAAAGCCCTGATGGCATGATTAGCCATGACAACGATATCGAGCCACTTACAGCGGGTTCACAAAGATAGGCCCCAGTGTAGGTAGTTGACAAGGTGTGTTGCTGTAAGTTACTAGATTAATAGTAGTATTATTTTGCCGGTTAACTTGGTGGGCTGTTTTCATTTTGAAGTCCACAGCCACAACAAGAGTGAGTTTACATATGATTATCCGGCAAAATGTGGGAACGAGGTGACCACATGAGAGGATCCTCCCATTGGGCGGTTTTGATTTTGGCCTTTGGCGTCCTTGTGGCTGTAATTTCCACTGTGGCCGCGCAAGACTATCTTATAATCAAGAAGAAGGATGGAACAGTCCAGCGGGTGCCTCTACAGTTCAGTTCTGAACAGATTGAGTCCTTTCAGTTGGAGACTGGTCCGGACCAGGCCCCAAAGCCGGAACAAGCCCCTCCTAGACCTGAGACGCCGACCCCTCAGCCCCCTGATCAGCAATTCGAGCCCCCTACCCCGTCCCAACAGGAAACACCCGGTGAATTTGAAGAGGGTCCTTTGCCTGAACCTGAACCAAAGCCCATGGAGATTCAACCCACACCTTCAGGCCAGCCCAAGATACCACTACGTGAAAGTCAGCCTGGAGATCAGCCTGGTGAAACCGGCCCGACTCCTTCAGGTCAGCAGCCTACTTCGCAACAGCCCCCGGCCCCTGATCAACCGCCGGCTCAAGTTGTCGCGAAACAGACCCATGAAGGGTCCGCGATGACGGTGAGTATTTACAAGCTCCCTGACAATGTTGCGGAATTGCCCGATTATAGCTCCGCGCGGCCTGTTGAACTCACGGCCACCTATTCTGTGAACATCAATCCTGAGACCGGGTCCATGCAGCCATCCAAGCTCCCTGAGAACACCGACGGCCTTGGAATGCGAATACAAGGGTTTTTCTATGTCTTTGGGGAGGGCATTTTTCGATGGAGACTCCATTCCAGGGATGGGGCCAGGTTGAATATAGATGATAAAACCTTGATAGAGCACGACGGTTTACACACATCCAGCTCCAAGACCGGTTACATCCACCTTGCCGAGGGTGTTCATTCCGTTCTTCTGGACAGCTTCAATTCAGCGGGCCCACCTGTATTGAGCCTCTTCGTTACTCCCCCGTCCGGCCCTGAGGTGGTTTTCGATTCATCCAAGGGATTGGCTGGGTGGAAGGAACCAAAGGACCCGTACGACGTTCTTTGGGCAAAGGTGTTCTTTGTGCCCTCCAGGGATAAGGGTAAGCCCAATCTGGACAGGATCACCCCAATAGGCCGCACTATAGCCTCAGAGATAAACATTGAACCCGGTGGTGGAATACCTGGACTCCCTGGCCGTAAAGATATGGTGGCTTTGAGATATGAGGGTTTTTTCGATGTCACTGGCCAAGGCATTTTCGCTTTTAGACTGAAGTCTGACAATTACGCGTCATTGACCATAAACAAGGATACATTGATAGACTCCCTGAAATTCGATGAAGACGGCAAGCTCGCTTGGGCGTGGCTTCAGGAGGGGAGTTATCCAATCACGGTAGAATACATGCACAGAAAGGGCGGGCCTGAATGCCAATTGACAGTCACCGCTCCTGAGGGGCAAGAAGAGCTCTTTACTCCGGCAAAACCCCTCATAGGTTACAAGACAAAAGACGAAAAGGTCGCGATGATCCCGGCATTTGTGTATTTCATGAAACCAGGGACCAACCGCTTCCCTAATTTCAACAATGAAGAGCCTTCAGGGATGTTTTTCACACCTGCAATAGACTACCCCCTTGATCGTGGAACAAACGTGTTCCCTGGCGCTCCCCAACGGGGGGAATGGATAGGGCTTAGATTCTATGTGAAATTCGCTCTGTCTGAAGAGGAGGCTGGGAGATATAAGTTCAGGATTGTGGCTAAAGACGGCGCCAAACTGATCATAGGAAAGAAAATAGTGGTCAACGCTGCACGAAAGGCGGGAACCCACGACGAATCAGGGGAAATCACCCTGGAAAAGGGCAGCCATGAGATGTTCCTGGACTTCTACCATACTGACGGCCCAAATGGTCTGCAATTATTCATTACTCCACCGGGCGGCGAGGAAAAGATATTTTCTTTTCAGTAAATTGTGACCATTTAAGTGCATGCGGAACAATTAAGGAGGGCCCTTCTTAATAGTACAAAAGCCCTCCTAGAAAATCGGCCCAACTTAATTTTCCTATCCTATATTTTTAACCCATCCAAATGGGTCGGATTTTTTACCCACCTGCATACCGCTGATTTCATCGAACAATTTCAATGATATCTCTCCTGTGTTTCCATCAGCCACCTGATAATCCTTACCTTTATATCTAAACGCGCCAACAGGTGATACCACCGCTGCTGTCCCTGAACCGAACATCTCTTGCAGTTCCCCTTTATCAGCGGCTTCCACTACTTCCTCTATCGTTATATCCCGCTCTGTGGTCTTCAGTCCCCAGTGTTTTGTCATTTGTATTACAGAGTCCCTTGTTACACCGGGCAGCACAGTCCCTTTTAGTTCAGGGGTGATGATCTCATCGTTTATCCTGAAGAAGATGTTCATTGTTCCCACTTCTTCTATTGCCGATTTATCCACCGCGTTCAACCAAAGCACCTGCGTAAAGCCTTCAGCATGGGCCTCTTCAGCGGCCAGCAATGAAGCCGCGTAATTGGCTGCTGTCTTTGCTTCACCTACGCCGCCCCTGCAAGCGCGCACATATTTATCAGTGACCAGTATCTTTATTGGATTGAACCCTTCAGGATAATACGCGCCAACAGGAGAAAGTATTATATAAAAAAGGTAATTGTGTGATGGTCTAACTCCAAGGAACGGATCAGTCGCGATCACTGTTGGCCTGATATACAATGAAGTCCCAGGCGCCCTTGGTATCCAGTCCCTATCAGCCCTGATCAACTCAGCCATCTTATCCATGAAAATATCCGGATCAACCTCAGGGATACACATACGCACGCAGGACCTGTTGAATCTCTTGATATTCATGTCCGGCCTGAACAAATATATGTCTTTACCATCCTCGCTGGAATAAGCCTTCAGCCCCTCGAACACCTGCTGACCATAATGAAGGACCATAGCGCTTGGCGATAGTCTCAGATCCTTCACAGGCTCAAGTACCGCATTCTGCCAACCACCCTTTTCCTTCACATATTCCATTGTCAGCATATTATCGGTTCCAATTATGCCAAAACCGAGCTTATCCTCTTCATATCCTTTTGCGCCGGGCCTGTTGTAAGGAACTGTTCCCATATTGATATTCCTCCTGATCGCGATGAACACAGCGGTTATAAGTTCAGCCCGGACCCTGTTTACCGTCCTTCGTCCCGGTCCAGGGCAATCTTGGTACGTTACCACCGGCCGATTTTCCGGTCAAGATAGATTAAGTGTCGTTGGGTAACTCCTAAGTAATTGGGGGCGTTAAATAGAGCCGTCATTGCGAGGGCCCGTATGAAGGGCCCGTGGCAATCTCAGTGAGAGAG
>CAZFJT010000056.1:0-10377 GCA_964519135.1 uncultured Syntrophales bacterium
CTTGAAACAAGTTTATGTTAATAGCGTAGGGCATCGGTATCGTGAGGAATAAAGCGCGTAAAGAGCTATTGTTTTACTGCCAACATGGAACGTGAAGTCTTTCTTGGCGGGGATATACCGAAAGCATTGAATACGGCGGTCAAGCGGTCGTCAGGTTGTGGCAAACAAAGGAACTCTTTGCCCTTGATAGACCAGCGATAAAAGCAGAACCGTGACAAAATTCGCAGAGCGTCATCGAGGAGTATAGCGTTTCGACCTTCTGATGCAGAGCCGAAGGCTTTCTTAAGGACCTCTTGGGCTTCACGGACTATTTTGAGGGCGAGCATAGCAACAACCGCGTGTCCCCTAGTCCGCGCAGCTTTTCTCACGAAAACCGGATAAAGAACAAGCGCTTCGGGCTCGCCTGTCTTGCGGGCGTAGGATTCAAAAAGCTTCTTCTCTATCTTGCCCTGATTATCATAAAGCCATTCCAAGGCCTCATAGATCTCTGTACCATGCACTGATTCCAGACCGAGAATCTCCTCCACACAATGATCCTCTGCCCACCGCAGGGCGCTCAACCGGGACCCCTGGTCGGCTATTCTTGCCAGGACAAGAAACAGCCCAAGCTTTCCCATGCGACTCTTACCCAAAGCCTTGGTAATCTCAAGGCGGTCAGCAAGCCTCTTAAGGACGAACAAGACACCAAAGTTTCTGTCCACTACAGGATCTACGTCAAGACCGATTCCATCGAACTCTCCCTTTAGCGAGCGCCTCAAAGCTTCGATGCGCTCAGGTTTCCAGTGGGTGATGTTGGCCAGAGTACGGGTCTTTACCTGAGCGCCTTCTCGGCGCCCCTCGCGCAATAGGATGGCCGGTGGTGAATTACGATTTGGAACGACTGCGGCATACATGCGGTCAATAAATCATATCCTTTACTGCATGTCGTGCAATTTGTTCTGTATTACATGCCAACAGACTAACGGCCCAGTCGGCGCTCTCTCCATTCATTCCAATGCCATCGGCCTTGCTGAGAGACAAACATCCGTTTGAGGTCATAATCATTGACAACATTGGATATGCGCAACAAGAGCGCGAAAAAATGGAAGCGCTGTTTGCTTTCCTCCCCTGAACAAGAAACATTATGTATCCAATATCTCTATGTTTTCTTGTCTCGCTTCTTGCAATTTAATTGCTCAGCCTCAAACAAGGCTGTAAATGTCTGACTTTGAGTGATATAAAGCCTTTTGGCTATCTCAATTGCAGACACTTTACCGGACTTGATCAATTTTCTGAAAGCGGATTGTAATTGTCTTTCATTGAGCTTATGTTTCTCCATCAAATCTTGATCGCACATTCCTGATTTGATATCATTAAGAAATTCATTGGCTTTAATCTTTATGGTATGTTTTTCTTTTATGGATTGTCGATTATACATTTTTTCCGCTATCTCAGTTAATATTCTATGGTAAGCATTGTCTTTCGCCTTCTTGTACTGCTCCTTATCCAATGAGTCCAGGCAGGCGCCGACTTTCTTTAAACCAATGTCCGCAGGTTGCAATGTGTCAAGGTCAGGCATTGGAGCTCTCTTTATTTTCTTTTCATTTAAAGCCGACATATATTCACTCCTAACATCCGATCGTGGTCCACTGGATCTAATGTATTGGATCGGTTACAATACTTTGGGTAAACCATAAAAAACCATTTGAGATTCAGCCATTGAAGTGAATGACGCTAATATAGCTAAATATCGGTATTCCAAGCTGTCTGTGATTCACCAACCCGTCTTTCAGCCACGAGATTTTCCATAAACTCCATTGATTGGATCTTTCTCGCCAATCTCTTCAAACGTCTAAGGTTGTAGTCAAGCTCCTCTTTTGCAATCATGGCTGATCGCTTCTTCTCCCTCAAAAGATTTTGATCCGGATAAGGGTATTGGGACTGAGCCTCCTGCAATGCCCTTTTGGTTCTCTTAAATTCATCTCTTAGATAGTCAGTGTGGGCTTCCAGATCCTCGTATGTGTCCCACAACTGATCAAGAGCCTTATTTTGTTGGCTATCCTCCATTTTTGCGTGGGATTCAACAGGGGAGGCTATCACCCTTAGACCTCCAATATTTGTGCGAGTGTGGGAGGGAATCAGCATGGCGCTGATCATAAAAATAAACGCTATACCTAGAGAAACTGCCGCTAATCTACCAATGGACGAGATTGATGAGCTTGCTCCAAAATAGTCGTGGTCTGACTTTGCTCCAAACATTTCCGGACTAAAGGCCGCAAAAACGTCTTCAGTGGCTGAATTCTCTTTCATTGGCTCCAAGAGGCACATTCCGCCGAGAAATCTTATGGTTTCCAACAGGGCCTCTCCTCGGGCTCTTTCAAGATTATCCATAATGACCACAGGAGCATTGGCCAAAAGGTTCCTCGCGGACTCTTTATCTACTCCCAGGACAGACGCAAGGTTATTACAAAATTGCCATGGGTCCTTACTGGATTGTCCATAAAGTCTGATTTTGTATTTATTTGAGTTCATGATTTTTTCTTCCTTTCTCTTGATCCTGGGGTTCAGTCCACTTGTTATTTTGAGAAGAATTCATGGTTAGCGCTTTAATGGCGCATTGTTCAGTTTTTGTTGTCTGTTCGTCAGTCTTTTCTTTTTAATTTTGAAGTGGCTATTCTAACTATTGACGTTGGAACTCCTGAATCCTTACCAAACAGGTCTTCTCTTCTCTTGCCTTGTCCTTCAGCAAGCCAGAGCTCATTAAAATAAGATCCGACTTCCCATCCGGGAATACTCTGCGGGTCTGTGTCCACTCCGCACAACTTGACTATGGAATCAAATTTTCCTGCTCCTTTTTCTTCATGATTTTGGACAACGTATTGTGATTGGACTGAACCATCATAAGTCATCAAAGAATCTTGTTTTTTTATGTTATTGTAGGCTATTGTCGCTGCCCCATCCCCAAGGCCGAACATCTTTTCATAGCTTTTGATGGAAGAAGTCACTTGTAAGTCCAGTTTGGATTGGACCAACAAACCTACTCCAAGAAGGCTTATTACTGCCAGGAACATCATGACTATCGCCACTGCGCTTCCATGGTTATTGTTGAACATTTTGATCTTCCTTTCTCATGCTCGGACCGTTTTCCAATCAACGTTTGTTAGCTCGATGAGTCTATTACATAGTTAATTATTCGCGTTTTATACTTACACTTATCAACATCGCTTAAACAGTTGCCACTTCCGCCCCAGCCAACTTCCACCTCGACTCGATTCATTCCTGATGTGGGGTTGTCCTTATCAATGTTCCATCTATAGGAGGCCCATTTATTATTGAATTTTGCATTGCTTAGTTCAGAATCCGTAGATAAGCTCTTAATCAATTCAATCTCGCTTGCAGCCAATATGTCGCTTTGCCTCTGCCTCTCGGAGTATCGATCGGATTTCATTGAATGTGTCAGCATTGCGCCCACACCAAGCATACCTATGGAGAGAATTGCAAAAGCCACAAGCACTTCAATTATGCTGAATCCTGCTGTTGCCGAGCCGCTTATTTTCATGAAAACCTCCTATACGCTATATGTGGCCTGGTAAATATCACTTATTACTGGTTTACTTCATTCCACCCTCTAACCTTTATTCTGTCCACAGGTAGGTCAACATTTATACGGAGCAGGTCAGCGTTGGACATCTGGATGATTATGCTTTGCCCTGAAGAATCCAGGACAGGCGCGCTCGGCATACCTGCGCCAAGATTAACCTGCATTCCGAATATTTGCGGCTGTCCAAGTCCACTGGTTTGACCAAGCCAAGCATAGTCGGCCGCGCCTTCTACAGGATTTAGCCCTTCCGGGAAAGCGCCGCACATGTAATTGAGTATGTAAAGATATCCTGTGCCTTGGGCCACACATGGATCGGTAGGTGGAGCGTAGGTAGTTATGAAAATCAGCCCTGCTGCTATAAGGGCCTTGTTGGTAACCCTCTCGCCAGGTTTGCCGGGATCGTTCACAGGGTTGGGGAGATCATACACGCAGGCCCAACACGAATCTTCGCACGTGAATTGGCCTGCTGAATCGTTCTCACAACAATCAGGTCCAGATCCGGTGAACCATGTGCAGCCTGAATTGAAGTCAGTTTGCCTCAAAGCCATTGTGTTTTGTCTGCATTTGATCTTGAAATTGAATTCCAGGTTGGTATCTGCCAGAGCCGGGACATTGTAATCCGCCGTGAGTGTGGAAAAGTCAGGGGCTACCTTTTCCTTTAAATTGTATATGGATGTTTTGGCCGGATCGGTTCTATCGTCATTCGCGCCGTTGATGTCATCGAATTTTCCAGCTCCAAAGATGATCCTTGCATGATCCCTATAATTAAAATCTATACTCACCGCGGGCTCCACTGTTATGGGCTGGCCCAATGTCCTGAAATCGCTCCAAGCTGATTCGTACGTGCTGTCCTCAGTGATCGCCTTAGTGGTCCACAGGTCCGCCCATATTTGCGGAGTCACGCTTGCTGAAGGATTTTTCTCGAATCCCAACAGCTTGATGCTCCACAAGTATCCCGTTAGGTCGCCCACATATATATGATCGACATATCCGTCCGCTCCTACCTCAGTTACTCCATTATCAACCACCCAGAGGTCCTGGACCGATGGATCCGCAAACGCGTACGGGATATCATAGGCGCCGCCCTTGGTGTGAATCGGAAACAGGGCGTCTCCTAAGGTGTCTGTTGCATATGAATTAATGTACGGCCATGAATACCTGAACAGATTCTCGCCTGTTTCTATGTCAATGGCCAACAGATTGGGCTTTCGCAATAGGTCCAGGAGGTCATTATCGCCGTCGGCAATAGTTACCGATCCCAGGGTCAGGGATTTGTCAAATATCCTGAACCCACCGCCCATAAAGGCCACGTGCCGTTTTGAATTTCCTCCTGCGTTAAAAAATTCAGAGGATGATGGCGAGAATGAACCGCTCACATATGAATTCGGTAGTTTTGTGAAGAATTCCACGTTGGAGGGTAGTTTAATTCTTCCAACTTGTGGCTTGGACCAGGCTAGGGGTAGTTTCTTGAGTTCTTCGTAGCTGGCTTCAGTGATTTCAGACGGCGCCTCAAAATTACCGGATCCGTTGTCATAGGCCAAAAGGTTTTTCAGCACTGAGTATTCCCACAAAAGGACCGGATTATCAGGATCGGTAACATCCACGGCAAAGAAGACATCTCCTCCTCGCCTTTCACCTCCCAACAGCACAGTTCTCCATTCCCTATCGCCGTCTTTGTCATGGTCTATGTACGCGTACCAAGCTTTTGGGGAAAGGTCGACAGTGTCACGGTGCGGGCAGCCCTCAGGTAAACCATAAGTGGACTTTGCCAGCTTGGGCAGTTCCGATATAAAGTTGCTCGGCACATAAGCCCATAATTCAACGCCTATGTAATTTGCCATATTATTATCGGCAAAATAGGTTGATACTTGGGTGTCATTAGGGTTGTGAATCCACCTTTGGGCGTACCAGTCCCATACCCCGATGACCACAGCGTGAAGCATGCCGTCATTTGCGCCCACATAAACCATCTTCTTAATGACATCGTCTACTGAATTTATAAATTCTGGAATTGAACTAAAATCTTTGAGTTTATTGATGTACTCGTTTCTAAAATTCCAGTATCCTTTAACTCCAGAATCGTCGCCACTGTCTGACGTGTCCTTTGTGGAGACCGCTCCAAGGGATGGAAGACCAACCACCACTGGAGTTGAATATACAATGTCTCCCATTAACCATTTGTCTCCTGTTTCATCGAGCCTGGCCCTGAAACAACTCACCTCTTCGCTGTTTATGGTGTGCAGAATCTTTTGGCCGTGCCACCATTTGATAAGGTCCTTTACATCTGATTCATCATCTGATCCTATAGCTCCGTCACCATCGCAATCATCGGACATATGAAGTCTTTGTGCGAATTTGTCCCAATTGCTCTCTTTGAACTGGTATATCTCATCCTGACTTACCTTGCCGTCACCATCGGAAGTTGGATCGTTGTTTCCATCAAAATTATCGTCTAACCAGGTCCATATATTCCTTGGCGGATCTGTGGCGCTGTAAGAAGTTGTGTTGGTGGTCAATATGGCTGCCGCATCCCAGCACTGGGATTCTGTGGAGCAGCCACCCGCGCCTGCGCCAGGCATTTCGTGGCATAATAGATCTGCGTTACAAGGGAGTTGGAATGCGTACTTGTATTCACCCTCATAGAGAAACGGCCAGTACGTCTCAAGGTGTCCGAACCAGAAGTAGGTGTCGTCAAATCTCGGATCAGCCGCTTGAAAAGCGCCCCTGAGTATAATGTCGCCTCCTTGTACCTCCTGGGAGATGGTTGCCACCGCGCTGGCCGCGGCAGTTCTTACCAGGATTTCATCAAAGACCCTCTTCAGGGCCGCGAGTAACGCAGTGCCGTCATGCGCCTCAAAGTAGGTATCAGGTAAACCCTTTTGCTCGAGTATTCCGTCTTCGTCTCTGTCCCACATGGTGTCCCATTCCTTGCAGCACTCAGCATATTCTCCGTCAGGATCACACGCTTCGCCTGCTTTTCCGGTGTCTATGGGCCATTGAAGGGAAGCGCTGTCACTTTGACCTCCTGTGAATGGGAAGGGCTTGTCATCTCCACCGCAATTAGGGTCATCATGAAAGGCGCCATACATTGCTATGGTCTTCATTTCATTGGCGCCTCCTGGATTGGTGGAAAACGCGTAGACAGAATAAACGTCCAGAACCTGCTCACCAGGCAGATCAGGTTCCTGGTTATCAGGCCTCAGATCATCATCGTGGATCCTAAGGGCATTATTTGCAGGGTCATTTCCAGTGGAAGCTCCATCTGAAACCAAAATCACAAAGCTCTTTCTACAAGCCACCGCGCCTCCGCCAGAATAGTAAGGGTCCTTGTCAGTGGCCCAGGTGTCTCCCCATTCAGAACCGCACTTGCTACAAGTGAAGTAGTCGTTGTCCGCGTTCTGGGAGTTGGTGTGCTGTTCGAAATAGTTGTATACCTCGTCCAGGGCCTCGGCCGTGGGCGTGTCCCCCCAAGGCAAGGTCCAGGTAAAGGCGTCCACCAATGGCGCGTAATCAGGGTCTTTGGTCACACCCTCAAAAGCGTGTATCAATTTTTCAGGATCATAGTCATGGAGCCCATAGAGGATTTTGCCCTCAGTTGCCTTTGTGCCAAAGTCGCTGTGCCCACTGAAAAACATGAATCCTATGCGGACATATTGATATGCGTCTTGGATAAGTCCCCTTCTGTTTTCCTTTAGTGTCTTGACCTTTATCCTAGCGAATGGAAGGGCGCCTGTGGGGCTGTTGGCTGGATTGTCCACCCCTCCATGATCAGCCGGATCCTTTGGGCCCCATTCGCTTAACTGGTGAACCGCAGGCTCAGGTTCGAGCGTTACATTTGAAGTAAGAGTGTATGGCTTGGTGGGATCACCGGCTGCAAAGGGTTTATTATCAGCGAGTGTAACTCTTAGAAAATAGTCCCCAGGTCCTAGACGAGCGGACAGTGTGACTTCTTGTGTTCCGGATTGAGCCTGAGCGCTATTAGAATCCAAATCAACCACAACGCTGTGTTGACCTTGCTTAAACCTATCAATGGAATTATAGATGACCAATCGGGATCCATTGTCAGGATGCCATTCGCCTTCCAATTTGATAGTGACATTGTAGGTTCCGTTGATCGAAAACTTCCAGGCTTCGCATGATTCCCCATGTACAGCCGGATCCTCAAGCCCCAGATCGCCGGCGTAATTAGCCTTGATTGAAAGGAAGGATGTTTTTGCGAGAAAGTTCCCATAGGTGTCGTCATTGTAATCATCCGGGAATGTGGCGCTTGATGTCAACTTGGCAGGGCGAAGGTAGAAGCTTGACTTCAGAAAATTATCTTCCTTCATATGGATCCTGCCGGCAATTCCCTTTGTAAAGCAGTACGGATCCGCTGATGTGCAATCAGGCGTGGGATATATGTAACAATCCTGATCAGAGTATGTGCATGGATCGCTTGGGTCGCTCCTACCGCCGATCAATATCTTCAGCACTGCGTCGAGCCTTGATGTTGCGGCAAAATTCAGGACATTACCGTTAATACCTTCAAAAAAATTACCTGTGACCCTCTTTCTTAGTGTCGCGCCGGGCTTATCAGGGGTACCGTTCCAGATCGCAGGTCCAGGGGCCACATCCACAGGTGGATTCACGCCATCATCTGCTAAAACCTTGGTAATTACCTTGAATGTGTTTGTAGTGGCCTCTATAACTTCGTATCCATTGTCATTCATCTTCTGATGGCTGCTCAAACCTTTGAAGACAACCACATCACCAACCTGAAAACCATGGCCTGCCGCTGTGAATTGAATCCAATATTTTTTGGTAACTATCCCGCCATTGGTTTCAGTAATAATTCCGTCCGGGCCGGAATCTTCGGTAGTTGACGCTGACACCACCTCACTGGGCGCGGTGGTCTCCTCAAAGTAATGATTTCCGGACCCTGCGTCATATATATAGTAATCGTCGGGCTCAAACACCCCCACATAGGTCTTTCGTAAATCATATGCGCCGATGGCCGGATTAGCCTCACTAAAGGGATTGTCTGCGGCGTCTCTAGCCTGGACCACCATAGTGTCCACGTAGGAGTCCTTTTTCAGAGCGGCTTCATCCACATCCAATGGCCCGTAATAGGCCGGGAGCTGCATACTGGCCGAATAGTCCATGAGCATCATCACATTGGGCCTTACCGACTGGGTAACAACCGGAGGGAGTTTGCACGGCTGAAAGTATGAGGCGCTGGACACTGTCGCTCCAGCGGGCATTAATTTCAATGAAGCAGGCAGTAATATGATTAAGGCTATGATTGCAGTTCTAATCGCAAAAGCCGTCTGTCGTGACATGATTCCTTCTCCCTTTGGTTTTAACGGGCGCCAATTAATTCGTATAATTTTCATTTAGCCTTTAATAGTGCCATTAATTTTGATTTTGCCCATTAGTTTGCAAATAATGTGCCTATAGGGACAATTAGAAAAAAGCAGAGGTGATTAGCTTCTAATATCAGCTATAAGAGCAAGTATTATTGTTTATAAAAGTGTTGGCGGGTGATGGGATATGAGGATGACGATACGGGCGGATATCACTCAAACGCTGGGGTGAAGCTTAATAGGCGTATAAATTCCAAGCCTTACGAGAGCCGTGATTAGGTGCGATGTTGCAACATGGCGCAATTGCAAGTGCGGTACTGCAACAATAGACATATTCTATGACAGATATCGTCGAAGGGTATATCTGGAAATCCCAAGTAATTTCGCTGCGTCCTGCTTGTGACCACTGGTTCGGCGCAAAGCCTCTTCAACTATCTCTTCCTTGAGGCTTTTTAGTAGTTCAGGTAAAGGTTCTGAAGGAGGAAAACCAACCTGCCATGACCACTCGGACGCAGTCCTTCCTGATGAAACGAGCTCTTCGAAATCGAGGGCTGCTTTTTCAGAGACAATAAGCGCCCTTTCCAGAACATTTCTCAGCTCCCTCACATTGCCCGGCCAGTCATAATCCGAGAGTCTTTTCAGGCCTTCCTTGGATATCCGAGGTATCTGTGGAAGCTGGAGTTCCGCGGCCAACCTTTCCAATATGGACTGCGCCAGAATAGTTATATCTTCTTTTCTGTTCCTCAAAGAGGGAACATTTATTGTCAGCACATTTATCCTGAAATAGAGGTCATTCCTGAATGTGCCCTCTTGAACGGCCTTTTTCAGATCCCTGTTAGTGGCTGCGATTATTCTGGCGTTCACACTGACACTTTTCCTGCCACCCACTCTAACGAACTCCCTGCTGTCAAGAAAGGTCAACAATTTGGCTTGCAATGGAAGTGACAATTCTCCGATCTCATTCAGCAAAAGTGTGCCCCCTTCAGCAAGTTCCAACAGGCCCCGCACCCTTCCCCTTGCGCCTGTGAAAGCGCCCGCTTCATGACCGAAAAGCTCGGCTTCCGCGAGGTCAGGGGCCAAAGCCGCGCAGTTCATGGAAAAAAAAGGGCCATCTGACCTGTCGGAGTTATTGTGGATCCATTCAGCCAGGTAGTCTTTCCCACTACCGCTTTCGCCGAGCAACAGCACAATGCTGCCTGTGGCCGCAGCCTGTGAAGCCTCTCTTATAACTTCCTTCATAGCCTTGGAATGACATTGGTCCGGGGTGGTTGGTTTTAATTTAACCACTCTCTTTCGGTCCGTAATGTTTCTCGATATTCCGCAAAGACCGATCACCTTACCATCAAGATCTTTTATTGGGACCCTGATATCGTGAAATACCAGCCCAGTCCCGTTTATCTCCCTTGAATGCTCCTCTTCCACCACATTTCCGCGTAATACTCTCTTGTCCACTTC
>CAZFJT010000057.1:0-10369 GCA_964519135.1 uncultured Syntrophales bacterium
AACAAGCAGGGAATGTGCTGGGTTTTGCCTCGGCCCATGACAGCAGGAGACTTATTAGATTCAATTCAGCACGCCCCTTTGCGTACCCGTACAGAATAGACCCGTACAGAACCTTCACCCTGTCGGCCACATTGACCCAGCCCCTATACACAGGCGGAAGGCTCATAAACGACTTCAAGTACGCCAGGCTCGGTGTTGACTATTCGGAAATACAATTGGCTGTGGAAAAGCAGGACCTCATCCTTGAAGTATATGAAAACTACTATCTGCTCATGCAGTCAGAGAAACTCCTGGAAGTGGCCAATGACTCCATACTCGCCCTGAGATCATTGAGAGACCAAACACTGGAGTTCTTTAAGGCAGGGGTGGTGCCAAAGGTTGATGTTCTTTCCACAGAAGGCCAGTTGGCCACTGCAAGGATACAAAGAACCCAGGCCATAACGGATATTGAAGGCGCAAAGGCCACCTTGAATTTGCTCATGCGCTATCCCCAGGAGACGAATATCCAAATTGAACACGATTTTGAATACGCTCCCACAGCCTACAAGGTTCCTTACATCTATAAAACCGCTGCTGCAAATAGGCTTGAAATAAAACAGGCCAATATATCGGTTCAACAGGCCATGGCGCTTTGGAAATCCGCGAAGGCAGGGCTGTTGCCTTCTGTGAATCTACAGGTTCAGGGATCCAGAACCAATGATGACTGGAATCCTGTTGACCCTGAGGCCATAAATAGCTGGAGTGTGCAAGGTGTGCTCACATGGACCTTTGATTTTTTCAGGAACAGGGAGACCGTTCAGGAAAGGAGAGCATCACACGCCAGGGCTTTTGTGGCAAGAGAGCAATTGGTTGAAGATATCATGGAAGAGGTGAAGCAGGCGTTTCTACAAGTAAAGCAAGCTGAAAGCGATATTCATGACAACAGAAAGGCCGTGGAATTCAGAAGGGAAAACTTCAGAATCAACAAGGAGCGTTACAAGGAACAGGTGGCCACTTACACTGAAGTGCTCGACGCCCAAAGGGAGCTGTCCCAAGCCCAGGGAGACTATTACACCGCGTTGATTGAATACAGGATAAACCTTGCGGTCCTTGAGAGAACCATGGGGATATTGAGAGACTGACAACAACACCCAACATAACCGATTTTGTAAAAAATAATTGCGCTTGCTGTTTATCAGGTTTTAGATGATCATAAATCCTATGTTTAAAGTCAAAAAATATCATTCCATATTGATATTGCCCATATCTTTGTTTGGATTCATTACCTTGTGCTGTCTCATTTGTCCATCAATGGCTATAGGTCAAACCACCATCTCATCCCGACCCAGCACACTTGCAATTCAACGGAATATTCTCAGCCTGAAACAGGCGGGCTTGGAAAGGGAGCTTAATATAGTCGTCAGGTGTATTAAGCAGGCCCAACTAAGATTGAGGGATATTAAGGGAAACATTAACAGGAGCGCGAGAATTGACCTTACCAATTGCGGCAGGAAATTGACCCAAATTCAACGTAAACTACAAAATTTGGGAAAAGAGGCCGAAACCTTATCCAGGAAAGCTGATGCCCAGGCATTTCTGCTGAGGTCTCTTATTGAAAGGCAGGCCGCGGCCGCGCGAATTTCAGGGGCCTCAGGCTCATCCAATTGATTTTTAGTCAATAACATTTAATAATAATATAATTAGTTCTACAGGAATGCCGTATGGATAGAACCGGATGGACATCCGGAATAACGGCCATTAATGTTGGCAAGAAATTGAGGATCGTTCCTTACTGGGAAAGCTGGAACACTAGATCGGATCGCCTGAACATCATCTCAGACCCGGGCCCTTCCTTTGGAGGCGCTAATCATGCCACCACAATAATGGCCCTGGAATTCATCGAGGAAGTCTTATTTTCATTTTCTGTTGAATCGACCAAAGTGTCGACATTTCTTGATGTTGGAGCGGGCACAGGGATATTGGCAATCACCGGGGCCGCGATTGGGGCGGAATTCTCCGTTGGCGTGGATCCTGACCCTATGGCCATATGGACCGCTAAACGAAACATATGCTTGAACGAGCACAATTTTTCAGGTGTTAACGCCAGGCCTGAAGTCATCATAGGAGACATCAAGTGCATAAGAAAAGGCTTTCAATTGGTTGTCGCGAATTTAATCGGACCGCTATTGATAAATATACAATATGATTTGGAACACTTGACTGATGACACTTTAATAATCTCAGGGATACGCGACCATATACGAGAGCAAGTACTCGAGGCTTACAGCGCTGAGGGGTTGGTAATTGAAGGCACAAAATCCAGGGACGGATGGAATAGCGCGATTTTGAAAAGAATAAAGGAGGCCCGCCAAAAAGGTTAGCCTCCTTTATATTGTTTATGAAAATTCCAGGGGTTAAATAACCCTAATCCTTAGTCCTCGTGGGCGTCTTCTTCACCGTGCTGTTTTCCCATACCCTTGAGGCCTATCAAAGTGGTGCTTCCACTGGACCAGTACTCCAGTTTGCCTTCTCCCACCATCTTGTTGACCAGGTTCTTAACTTCCCTGTTCTTCATATCAGGTATGATCTTATAAAAATCCTTGAGATAGAATTTCGATTTTGTACCTGATTTCTTGGTTAATTCATCAATGATGGCCTGTTTCGCTTCTTCCTCAGTCATTTTATCATTCCTTTAAACTACTAGTTTAATAAATACTAGTACTTGAATTGTGTGG
The DNA here is from genome assembly GCA_964519135.1 of uncultured Syntrophales bacterium. GTDB lineage: Bacteria > Desulfobacterota > Desulfomonilia > Desulfomonilales > Desulfomonilaceae > CAZFJT01. The sequence goes on from CAZFJT010000057.1 coordinate 2,715, forward strand.
ATTGCCGCCATGTTGTATAAGCAAAGCGATAATCATCAATCAAGTGATGGGTAAATGGAATGTTGGTTTTTTCAAAGAAACGCTCCCAACCGATTCTCTCGGCCCAGTCGCCTATGCGCTCATACTTTTCCGCGTCTTCAGAATAAACCTTGATTATATTCTTGACCGCGTCAACTGTCTGATCCCAGCGTGGGGGCTCATTTGGTATAAACGGAATAACGACCTTTGAGAATTTCGGTTTGGAGATCCTATTGGACAGCTTACCACCAACCAGTATGGCGATTCCACTTCCAACTTCATCAGCCAAGGGCATTGCCGCGCACATTGTGTAGCAGTTACCGCAGAACATGCACCTTTCATTCTTGACTTCCAGTGTCTTTGCGCCACTTTCGGTCTTTGCGGGCTTGATGGCCGCGGTGGGGCAAGCCGCAATGGCAAGTGGAAGCTCGCACAGTTTATCGATCCACTCATGGTCGATCATGGGTGGTTTTCTGTGAATGCCAAGAATAGCGATATCCGAGCAGTGAACTGCGCCGCACATGTTCAGGCAGCAAGCCAATGAAACACGGACCTGGGCGGGTAGCCTCATCTGGCCGAATTCCTCGTATATACCATCCATAACGGACTTCACTATACCTGAGGCGTCGATGGCCGGGGTATGGCAATGGATCCATCCCTGGGTATGAATGATATTGGTGACTCCCGCGCCTGTTCCGCCTATGGGGAATTTGAAGGAGCCTTTATCGAATTTACGGTCCTTAAGGTCGTCCATCAAAGGCTTGACCTTATCTTTGCTGTCCACCATGAACTCTATGTTGTTTCTGGTGGTGAAGCGCAGGTAGCCTTCGCAATGCTTATCAGCTATTTCGCAGATTTCGCGAATGTGCTCGATACTCATCAAGCGGCAGCCGCCTACTCTGACTGTATAACACTCATCACCGGACTCAGAAACGTGAACCAGGACACCTGGCTCGAGTATTTCATGATAGAGCCATTTGCCATAGTTCTTCTCAATGACCGGTGGGAAGAATTCCTTATAATACCTAGGACCTATATCAGTAATCCTGTCCTTTAGCGGCTCTTTTGGATCATAGGGCATATTTGTAACCTCCTGCTACCTCTGGTGTTTCTTGCGATACTCAGCGATGTCGCGTGACCAACCACCTTCGACTTCTTCCTCTTTCCAGAAGATGTACGGATTGGACCTAGGCTCATCAACCATCCTTGGATCAGGATCCAGCTCGATCACTCTAAGGAATTCCTGCCAAGAAGCTCTTTGGATAAGCTCACCAAGGCGCTCGCGGTTTTTGCCCTCTTCCATCCACCAATCCCATACCTTTTCGATGAGGTCTTTGAGCTCTTCATAAGGTGGCTCCATGGGCATGAAAGGAACTGTCAATGTTGACATCTGCGCGCCTTCAAGGATCGGGGCCTTCGCGCCGAACAGTATGGAAGCGCCGGTTTCCGTTCCTATTCTCAGGGCCCTTGGCATAGCATTGATGCAATGCATACAGCGATTACACTCTTTGTTATTTATGGAGAGCTTGGAACCATCCCAGGACATACACTGAGTTGGGCAAAGGTTTACCACTTCCTTCTCTATGTCGAACTTGCCCCAGTCTTTTCCCGCGTGCGCGCCGCCATTGGGGCTCAACTCACCACCCGCGTAGGCTTTGACCGCGTCCTGATCTATGCGGATGTCATCCTTCCAGGTTCCGATAACCGACATGTCGGCTCTTGCTATTGAGGCCACACAACCATTGGGGCAGCCATCAAACTTGAACTTGAACTTGTAAGGGAAGGCGGGCCTATGAAGCTCGTCCTGATATTCCATGGTCAATTGATAACAGGCTTCCTGTGTATCATAGCAGGACCATTCACAACGCGCCCTTCCAAGACAGCAGCTCGGTGTTCTCAGGTTGGAGCCTGAGCCGCCCAAATCCTGATTCAACTCATGGGTAAGATCAAAAAATAGGGGCTCCAGATGTTCCGTGGTGGTCCCAAGAAATACTATGTCACCTGTGGAACCGTGCATATTGGTGAGTCCGGATCCGTGCTTTTCCCATAAATCGCATAATTCTCCAAGAAACTTGGTGGAATAGAATTTACTGGCCGGTTGGTTAACGCGGATTGTGTGGAAGTGAGCCACTCCAGGAAATTTTTGGGGCTGATCACAGTACCTACCAATAATTCCGCCGCCATATCCGAAAACACCAACGATACCGCCATGTTTCCAGTGGGTGACCTTGTCCTCAAAAGTTAGTTCCAAAACTCCCAGCAGGTCGTCAGGCGCCTCTTTTAAAAGCTGCTTTCCTTTCTCTGCCTGCTGCTTGATATCGGAGACAAAGCTCGGCCATGGGCCATTTTCCAGCTCATCAAGCATTGGGGTGTTATGTTTTCCCATTAACGATTCCTCCTCTCTGGTCTAGGGATTTATTTACCCTGCGATTTTCAAGAGATATTATTTTCCGGCTAGGTCGGGGACCCATAAATACTACGATCCCCACAGAAAGAGCCTTTATTTAACCGCTTTCTTGGGAAATCGCTTTTTTCACTTTTAATAGGCGGGTTAGGCCGACATGAAAGAACCAGGTCACCCATAGTCAGATTGTAGAATTTAATCCAAAAGCCAAATTCAAGTCAAGAAAAAAACCTGCGTAATATAAAGAAAAATCTGAACTAAACCTGCAACCTTGACCTCCCGGATAACGTAAACTCAATGTAATCAAAAACTGAAACCCCTTGGGAAATTTTCATATTCGTACCATCCGCAGGATCTTGATAATATTATTTTATACGGAAATAATATTTTCTGACCTTGGAGACGGACAATTAAGCTAAACAGTAATAGGGTGAGTCTTCACTTAGGCGTTGACCTTGCGGCGGTTGGCTGGAGATCAGATTCGCTGTGTTTTACTCGCTGGCCCAGGAAACTACGCTCATCGGACTCCCGCAGACCAGACGCGGTTCAGCCTGGTTCCCCCGCAAGAGTGATTGTTTACGTAATAGGTCAATGATCTATTGTAAGAAGATGATCAATGGAATATCATTCCCGCATTTCAAGCCCATTGTTTTTTGCCCGGAACACGCCTATGACTAGAAGTTCTACTTTCCCTGAGAGACCAAGATTATTGAGGCGCACTTCAAATGGCGTTGAACCCTTTGATAATAAGGATATGGAGTCCTTGATCTCAGTGTCGGGCCCCAGGCGAAGGTGGTCATTTGATATTACTTTTGCAGATTATTTTTCCGCCGTTAATATGGCCCTGAAGAGCAATTGGGGTTTCATAGAGAGCCTGTGTCGCGAACTACGGGATAAAGAATGCGATCATATGACTTTTAATGTGGACATAATCTCTGAAAAGCATGGGAGCCATTACCATCCTGCGAGAATAGACATAAAGCGGCATGGTTCAAAATTGAGTCTCGCGGCTAATGTGGCTGTTTCAGAGCCGGGCTTGTCCAGAATCGAAACAGAATATGATGCAATGAAAAGGCTTTTCAATGGATTCCGAAAAAGATACATCCCTGAGCCCCATTTTCTTTACAAAGATCAATTCCCGGGCTCAGGTGATAATATCAATGAGGTAAAAATATTATTTACCAAATGGCTCGATGGGTACCATGAATTTCACATATGCGAGTCAGAGGATACCAATGAACAAGCCCTGATCCTTTGGGACACTGAGAATGGGTATTCGGAACTTTCAGCAGTCGAAACCCATGAAGTGTATAAAAGGGCCTCAGCAATATTGACCTATTATTTCGATCCAGAGACATCAGAGGAAATATTTCCTTGGCATCACGGGGCCGGGGATTTTGTGGCCCAAAGGCGCAAACGCGGCGTATCAGTAAGGTTGATATCAGTTCGGCAATACGCTGGCAGAGTCGTATCCCAAAATGAGCGGGTAGAGCCGGTGGAGGCCCTGATAACTTTTTTTGCTAATCTAACCGTTAGAATGCGCCTGGATAGGGTCGATGGGGTGGGGGAAATCGTTTGGGCGAATGATGAAGCCTTAATAGCTTGTATTGAAGGTTTTTTCAATGGCGTTTCCATGAAAGCTCATGAAATGCTGGTCGATCGTGAATTAGCGGAAAAATTAATCGGAGTTATTTCCAAGATGGGCCCTGGAGATTGGGCTGAAGTGTTCGCCAGGGTCTTGGATTCTTACGACCAAGAGTCTCCTGATGATCACACCATAAAGGAAGGTATTGTGGACCATATCTACCTGGTGTACAAAACCTTGTCTGAAAACCCCTGGGAAAGGGAGTTCAATTGGAGCTGTTAAGAAATAGAACTAATTGTCGAGACATCTCATGGATATTGACCGAACTCCAAGAATAATCATTGCGGCCCTTAAAGGCGGGGCAGGTAAGACATTCCTCACCATTGGGCTCATAGGGGCTCTGAGAAGAAAGGGAATCAAGGTAAGCCCTTTTAAAAAGGGCCCTGATTACATTGACGCGGGGTGGCTTGGTTTGGCTGCTGGAAAAGAATGCCACAACCTGGATTCGTACCTGTTTTCCCAGGAAATGATACTGCATTCTTTTACAAGACATTCCACGGGATCTGACATAGCTGTTATTGAAGGCAATCGTGGGCTTTATGATGGAATGGACTATAAAGGCGCGTATAGCACCGCTGAAATAGCTAAAACCGTTAAAGGGCCCGTTATATTGATAATCGACGTGACAAAGGTCACCAGAACAGCCGCAGCAATGGCCCTTGGCTGTAAAGTCCTGGATCCTGAGCTGGAAATACACGGTATAATCCTGAATCGTGTGGCAGGCGCCAGGCATGAAAGGATCTTGAGGCGCTCAATAGAGGACGCCTCGGGCATACCTGTAATAGGCTCAGTTGGTAAATTGCCTCTCAAGAGCTTTCCTCAAAGGCATCTTGGGCTACTGCCCCTATATGAGCACCCAAATGCGATAAATTTCGTTAATGAGGCCACTGAGGTGGCTGAGATAGGAATCGACCTGGACAAGATCATTTTATCCGCCAAATCAAGTGAACCACTAAAAATTCCTGAATTTGAGAGCCCTTTTAAAGATATGAGAGACCCTGTAAGGGGGCCTGTAAAAATTGGATATCTCAAGGATTCCGCGTTCCAGTTTTACTATCCTGAAAACCTTGAAGCCCTTGCCAAATCCGGCGCGGAAATGGTGAAGATCAGCGCCCTGGAATCAGAAGCGCTTCCTGAATTGGACGCGCTGTACATTGGTGGAGGCTTTCCAGAGACACACGCGGACAGGCTTTCAGAGAATAAGCCCTTTAAAAGTTCCATAAAAAGAGCCGTTGATGCGGGATTACCTGTTTACGCTGAATGTGGGGGGCTGATGTTTTTGTCAAGGAATCTACATGTGGATGAAAAAACCTATCCAATGGTCGGTGTATTGCCTATAGACACCGCGCTGGATCGAAAACCCCAGGGCCATGGGTATGTGAAGGTAAACGTAAAAAGGGAAAATCCTTTCTATGCGGTAGGAACACAGTTGACAGGGCATGAATTCCATTATTCCTTTGTAAAAGGACTCGATACAGTTAAAACAGTGTGCGCGTTTCATGTGGAGAGAGGTCATGGAATAGATGGCGCGTGTGATGGAATAAGCCTTGGTAATGTGTTGGCCACATATGTTCATATTCACGCGTATGGTCAACCTGACTGGGCCAAGGGTATGATTAGGATGGCCAATTATTACAGAGATAAGAAGATAATAAATGGGGAAGCCGAGAAAGAATGAAATAGGATGGGCCCATGATCAGGCGTTTAACAATATTAATGATCGCATTATCCATTCTAGGGGCGCGGGCTGGTCTTGGCCAAACTCCCCAAGACGGGTGTGGTCCTTGCCAACACAAGGTCAAAAACCAGTGCGTAACTTGTATTCAAAGCGGGATGCAATGCGTTATGGGTAAATGTGTATCAAAAAACGAGTTGAACTGTCCGCCCTGTAACCAGAGAAAGGGGAATCGATGTGTCCATTGCTCCTTTTTGGGACTCAAATGCGAGAAAGGCAGATGTGTGAAAAAAGAGCGCTCAGACTTTTAGTGACACATTTATGTTAATCGAGGAAACCCCGGTGTTCGATCAATCATGAAAGAATTTGAACAAATAGAAGATATACTTGGACCCAAGGGATTGGTATCAGAGGCAATTCCAGCCTATGAACAAAGGCTTCAGCAGATTCGCATGGCCTCAGTGACACTTGGCGCGCTTAACTCTGAAGAGATCCTTTTGATCGAAGCCCCCACAGGAACCGGAAAAACCCTGGCTTATCTTGTGGCCGGACTGCTCTCTGAAAAGAAGATAGCTGTTTCCACAGGGACCAAGAACCTGCAAGAGCAAATATTCTACAAGGACGCTCCATTTCTAAAGCAACATGTGTTCCCAAAGTTAAAAACAGCCCTGATGAAGGGCAGAGGGAACTTTGTGTGCCACATGAGATTCAATAAATTCATGCGCCAGCCCAGCCAGAGTATTATCGCCGATCAGAAGCTCATAAAGGCAATCGCGGCATGGTACAAGGAAACATGTGACAAGGGAGCGGGCGACAGGGCGGAAATGGAATTCATTCAGGATAATGATCCTGTCTGGCCGGAGATTTGCTCGACCGCGGAGACCTGCCTTGGAAGAAAATGTCCCGCGCGGGATGATTGTTTTGTTTTGCGCATGCGCGGACAAGGTGTGGACGCACATTTAATGATATTGAACCACCATTTGCTTGCCTCTGATTTGATGGTTCGTGACTGCGGGTACGCGGAGGTGATTCCCAGGTACGAGGCCCTTATAGTTGATGAGGCCCATGGATTGGAGGACGCGTTAACGAATCATTTGGGGTTTCATCTCAGTCTCTTTAAATTTCTCAGGCTGAGACGAGATATTGGAGCGGAATTAAAAGAGGCCGGGTCGGAACAGAAAAAGGTGGATAACGCGCTTCAAGTTTTGGAGATTGACTCACGTAGATTGTTCGAGGCCAGTGAAAGCCTGCTAAAAAACTTACGCGGCAGGGCGGCTCGAATAAACTCCATAGATTCAGTATTAAGAGAAATTAGGGATCATTTGAGCTCTAATCTTGGGTCCATTTCAGCTATGATCTCCAACCTCTCTTCAGGTTCCGAAGAACTAGCCCTACTTTCAAATAGGGCCCTTACAATAAAAAACGAATTGGACACTATTCTTTCAGATGATCAAGATTCGGATTATGCGCGCTGGATTGAGTTAAGGGATAGATCCCTTGTGCTGCACGCTTCTCCTGTGCATGTGGGGGAAGCCTTGAAATCTCTGCTCTATGAAAAAGTCTCTTCAGTGGTTTTCACTTCAGCCACCCTTTCAACCTCTGATAATTTTGAGTATTTTAAGTCCAGGATGGGATTGGACAATGGAATAGAACCAGTTGAATTGATACTGGACACCCCCTTTGACTATGAAAAGCAAACAGTTCTATATGTGCCCATGTCAATGCCCGCGCCCAACTCTAATGAATATGCGGAATCAGCGGCCCGGGTAATAGACAGCGTTCTAAGTATAACCAATGGCAGGGCCTTTGTGTTGTTCACATCCTTCAAGGCAATGAACTCCACTTACGAACTTCTTAAAGACACATTACCTTATAAGATTCTCTTACAAGGCTCTAAACCTAAGACAAAGTTG
>CAZFJT010000058.1:0-10276 GCA_964519135.1 uncultured Syntrophales bacterium
GTCAGGGCGCAAGTGATCTCAGGATAATATTTATACATATCCTTCCAAACTCCATGGCGCCGGTGCTTGTGTCTGCAACATTGGGAGTGGCCTCAGCAGTGCTGGTGGAATCAGGGCTCTCATTTCTTGGTATCGGGGTTCAACCCCCGGACCCCTCCTGGGGAAATATGTTGACAGAAGGAAAGGACAACATAGAAATTGCGTGGTGGCTCTCTTTGTACCCGGGTCTGGCGATACTCATAACAGTTATGGGCTATAATCTGTTGGGCGAAGGAATAAGGGATTCCCTTGATCCAAGGCTGAGAAGGTGAACCCGGACATATATTTGCGTGATTCAATTAAGATTTAACTATCAGTGGGCTTGATTCAGAGCCGCCATATAGATAGTTTCAGTCCAAAACCCATAAAAAACTAAGGATTGCAAATGACCCTGAAGATTGGTTGGTTCTCATCAGGTAGGGACGAGGCCGCGCGCGATCTGCTGCGTGTTGTGTACGATGATATTCAAGCAAGGGGATATGACGCAAACATAGAGTGGATCTTTGTACACAGGACTCCAGGGGATGGGCCTGAAAACCGGGAAAGCATGGAAAGGGCGCAATTCCTGGAATTGGCCGATGGGCTGGGAATACCTGTGAAAGCTGTGTCCCATGTGAACTTCATGCCTGAACTAAGACGAAAAGGCCTTGAAGAGAGCAGGTCCGCTGCCGACGCCTCACCTGATTTGGAGAAATGGCGGGATCTGTTCGGCGCGGAGGTTGTGAGGGCATTGGCGGACTCGCCGGTTGATATTGTTGTAATGGCTGGGTACATGCTCATCATAGGAGACCCTGAGCTTGAGAGCCTGAACCTTGTGAATATCCATCCCGCGCTTCCTTGGGGACCAAGGGGCACATGGCAAGAGTGCATTCATGAGATTATTGAAACAAGATCCCAATATCACGGAATCATGGTTCATATAGTTACAAAGACATTGGATAGGGGGCCGGTGATATCCTATTGCAAGTTTCCGGTTATGGGGAAAGAATGGGATGGCCTTTGGAAGCAATGGGAAGCTGATATTACGCCGGAAACCTCAATGGAAGCTCGGGAATCACACCCCTTGTTCAAGGAAATCAGACGAGTTGGGGCAATAAGGGAGCTGCCTTTGCTCAAAGAGGCCATCTATGAGATTGCCAATGGCAGGATAGTAATTAAAGAGAAAAAGGTTTGGACTGGGGGAGAGATAAGGGAATCAGGAGTGGATCTGACTGATCATATCGAGAGGGCTATTTAAAAAAGAGCAATTAAAATAGTTAATTAATAAATTATATTAAATAAAATTATTGACCAAGGACCCAATGGGTGATAATCACAAGTTGATTTTTTCGAAGTTCAGTCGTGGAGGCAGGGCTTCGGTAAACCGTGAACCTCCCATTAAAGGCTATTCATTTAGCCCAAGAGTCGCCCATGAGGAGCCTGGTCAGTTCAATTGCCGTATTATTGATTATCTTTGCGCCACAGGTGTCGATTGCCTGGGAATTCTCAATGGCAGGGGTCTTCATTTATGATTACGAGACCTTTGGCCAATTTGGAGATAGGGGCTTTTTTGGCAAATATGATGTGGACGCTGGTGGAGGCGGCCCTAACGCCACAATAGCGGGAGATTACGCTTCTTGTAATGGATGGATGGGCGCCCAGATGGGCGGGTTGGTCTCAGGCTCGGACGCGGCGTTGTCCATGATATATATGTGGACTGAAATGACCCTTCGCATAAACAGGTCAATGAAGGTCCAGGGCACATATTTCCTGGGTAGTTGGGCTGACTTGTTCCAGACAGACAGTCAGGCTCGTTTGATATCCACAGGTTATAGGGCGGCCACATTCCAGGGCGCACAAGTGTCCTTTTCCCCAGGGTACTGGAGCAACCTTTGGTTTTCGGCAAAGACCCCATGGGGAGTGGCCATACTGGGAAAAAGGCCCGGCGGGTTCGGCCTTGGGCTGCTATTCGATCCATTGAACAGGTCCAGTGAGTCCATATCCCTGGTTGTTCCGTACGGCCCATTTACATTCACAGGGAACCTGTACGCGGGCCATCCTGCTGATCCTCACTATGGCGGATTGAATCTACAAAGCCCCTATTACAACATTGCAGATAAGAATGGCCAGAGAGGCGTCCACTTTGGGGCCTCCGCGGAGTACGATTCAGGCCCGTTTTCAGCGGGAATTCTGACTGAATACATGAGGAGCCACTTTGGCCCTGAAGCGGCGATTTATCAATTTAATAGGGATGAATTGAACACAGTGGATTCATCGGGAATTCTGGGCGTATTGTATGGCAGATTCAGTAATGGTCGAATCTTTGCCAATGGGGAGTTTGACCTGGTGAATATGGTAAATCGCAAAGGCCCCAGGGTGGATAAGGGTCCTGATTTCCATAATTATGTGGACCATTACCGAATTGGAATTGAAGGAGGCCTCTTTGTGGGCTCATCCAAGCTGAGCCTGGTTTACGCGTGGTTATCCGGTAATGATCGCAGAAACGGAGAACTGATCGACAGGCAGGGTCGCCTTGTGGGCCGGATGGCGGAATCCTACGCGTCTACTACTTTTCTTAGGCCGTACAGCCTTATCATGACCTATGGTTATGGTTTGGGAACTGATGTAAACTCCAACACCGGAGACGGCGCAATACAGGACGCGTCGGTCTATGGATTCAGATATGATAAGGCCATAGCCGCGAATCTCAATGTGTACGGGACATTTTTCAGCGCGGCTCGAGTGGGCAATGGGTATGGTTGGGGATACTTGCGTCCGGACACAACCCCTGGGGAAGAGGGGGCCGTAATCGGTGAAGTTACAGCCGGCCCGAGCATTCCTGACAAAGACCTTGGTTGGGAAATCGATATCGGCGTTGACTGGAGACTTCTGGATGGCCTTGTGTTCAGTGTTTCCACAGGTTTCTGGCGCCCTGGGAAATGGTTCAACTACGCGTGTGTGGATAAGGCCATCGCTGGTTGGGCCGACCCGGACACAGCCGAAGGATGGGCCGTTAATCCAGGTAGGGACATAGATCCTGTGTGGGCGGCAATATTCTCAATACAGGGTGATATTTAATCCCTATCAAGCCAACCGATAATCATATAAACTCTCGTATATGTTCATTTAGGCGCGGCCTCGGGCTTGTTGGCTGGAGATCAGATTCGCTGTGTTTAATTCGCAGGCTCAGGAAACTTCGCTCATCGGACTCCCCCAACCAGCCGCGGCTCACACTGCTTCCCTGCAAAGAGTGAATGTTTAAAAACTCGCTCTGAAAAACCTTCCAGTATTTCATTAAAAAAAAATCTATAATAAAACCATTTACATCAATGGAATCAATGCTTAATAAAATGCCTAGGGAAGTTGGGTTGAACGCTTAGCAACTTGAACAATATTGGAGGTTTAAAATGAGATTTGAAATATCTAAGTATTCAGGAGTGTTAAGTTTGTTTTTGGCAGCGCTCCTAGCTATTTTTATTTTCCATGCAATCCCGGCACAATCGTCTGTAGATGAATACGTCATTCACGCTGGGTCTGAAACCATAATACTCGCACAATTACCCGCGCCAGGAAGACCACACGGAGTAACTACGCCAAGACCCCCAGCGCCGCCTCCACAGGGTCCACCAGCTCCTAATCCCCCAGGACCGCCTACGTCCTCCGCACAACAGCCGCCTACACCGCCGCCCGCTCCTGACGCCCCTGTGCTGCCTGATCCCAGATTCCCGGGAACTGGTTTAACTCCCCAGGGTCCGTGGTAGGCAAATTTTTAAAATCGTCAGGCGTGTTCCATTATCCGGTCTGTGAGGACCCAAACCAGGGTGAAGACCATATCCAATTCGAACCATTTGGAGATGGAACTATCAAATAGCACTGATACTGAGGAAGGGAATTCGTCGTCAGCAGTCCATAAGATATATGTGACCGGAATGTCGGGAAATGGATAAAATCTCATGGAGATGTCCCCGTAATCGGCTTTCCGCGCGCCCAATGAACTTGCGAGTTCTTTAAAACCTTCTGGGTCAGATCCGAACCTCTTGGCTATTGGCCGGGTATGAAGCTCATGGGGGCCTTGGAAAAAGGTAACTCCCCCAGGCAGGTCCTTTTCACTGATATCCTTACCAGACTCAGGTCCTCCATTCCCGGCCACCAAGTAACGTATGAGCAGGATCTGGAAATTCTCTTCCATAATGCGTTCAGGTTTGGGTCTGATCTCTTTTATCTCTTCTTTTATGGGATCCACAAGGTAAGTGGAGTCAAGGAAGTCCACTTCATAAGTCCCCTGGACTTGTCCTTCTCTCGCGCCTCTTCTGGATATGACGGCCTGGCTCGAGGAGTTTCTGAGATCTTCCCAATGGAAAGGGTTAGGTTTAGCACAGCTCATATAAGGCTCCGTACGATAATCCACCAAAGAATTCTGTCGAATCAATTCTCAAGCTTTGATATGGTCTTATAACATAGGCTGATTCCATGAACATGGATATCTTTTTTTCTGAAAGATAAACGAGACTGGGCTTAAATAAAACGCGATTCTATATCTACTCAAAATGAACAATATTGGCCAACTTTCCATATAACCGGTTGGGACCGCCATTTCATTTCCAATCAATACCATCAGAGAAAGAGGATCACGTGAAAACCGAATCAGTAAACCTACCAGGCGATCTAGCCAGATACAGGCTTATCATATTCGCCGTCCTCGGGCTGGCGTATTTCTTTGTTTACTTCCACAGGTTGTCACTATCTGTTGTTGCTGATGACTTGGCCAGGGATTTCATGGCGAGCGCGGAGATCGTGGGGCTCATGGGGGCCATGTACTTCTGGTGCTATGCTGTTATGCAGTTGCCCGCAGGCCTGCTTTCAGATTCTTTGGGCCCCAGGCGCACAGTGACAATATTCCTGTCATTGGCGGCAATAGGAAGCGTGATGTTCGGTTTGGCGCCTAATATCCCTATAGCCATGGCAGGAAGGGTTCTGGTGGGCTTGGGTGTGTCCATGGTGTTTATTCCCACAATGAAAACCCTCTCCAAATGGTTCAGGGTAAGAGAATTCGCTATGATGGCCGGCGCGTTAAACGCTATTGGGGGCCTGGCCGTGCTTGGGGCCACCTGGTTTCTTGCCGTAATGACCAGTTGGCTGGGCTGGAGGTTCTCATTTCAGATAATAGGGGTCTCCACATTAATTATTGTGGCTTTGGTGTGGATCATTGTCAGGGATGATCCATCTGATAAGGGCTGGCCCAGTGTGGTGGACAGCGATCCTGATAAAGGCGCGCCCGGGGCAGAAAAGATCGGTCTCTTGGCGGGCCTTAAGATGGTCTTGGCCGAGCCTAGATTCTGGCCCCTTGCCATATGGTTCTTCTTCACAGCAGGGTCTTTTTTTGCGTTCGGGGGGTTATGGGGCGGACCTTACCTGATGCACGTGTACGGTCTGAGCAAATCAGAGGCGGGCGCGGTGCTGAGCATGATAGCCTGGGGCATGGTAATAGGTAGTCCTTTATTGGGATATATATCCGATAAGATCGTCCAAAGCAGAAAACTGGTGATAATAGGCTGCGCGGTGGTTTTTACGGGATTGATGATCTTCCTTAATATTGCTGTTTCCGGATTGCCATATTGGGTACTGTTTATTGTGTTCTTTATTTTTTCTGTTAGCGCGTCATCAGTGGTGGTTGTAGCGTTCACTACAACAAAAGAGTTATTCCCTGTATCCATAGCCGGAACATCCGTTGGCTGCGTGAATCTCTTCCCCTTCCTTGGCGGCGCGGTTCTAATGTGGTTGTTGGGCGCGATACTCGACGCGTATGGACAGACAGGGACGGCAACCTATTCATTGGAGGGGTACTCGATCGTGCTCAAGGCCCTTTTGGTCGCGTCAATTGTTGCCCTGTTATGCTCATTTGCCCTAAAGGAGACATATCCTGAGAATAAAGCTTCGTAATACCAACTGAGACCTGTCAATGAGTCTGCGCGCCCATTACAGGGCCGATCTTAAGGAACTGAGGACAAAGGCTCAAAATATAGTGGTTGTCAGGCCCGGCGCGCTTGGGGACACTATCCTTACGATCCCTCTAATCAGGTCCATACAGGAGAAACACCCGGCCGCAAAGATAACTCTATTGGGTAATAGCGCGTACTCTTCAATATTGCCCAGTGACATTGCATTTGAGAATCTGGATTCCATGAAATTCTCCAGCCTGTTCCAAGTGAACGGAGCTGAGATGCTTCCTGCTAAGATCACGCCTCCAGATCTTATCTTTCTTATTGTTAAGTCCCCAGAGCCCCTAAGATCAAATCTCCAGGCTTGGACCAATGGGCCGGTGATTTGGATCGATTCAGCGCCAAAGAGTGGGATTCATATGGTGGATCTCTTTCACAGTCAGATTGGGCTGCCTGCGCCAAAGAAAGCCCCTTGCCTATTACACATAAAGCCTGAGACCAAAATCAACGCGGCCTGGCTTCACCCAGGAAGCGGAGGGAAACGCAAATGCCTGGATTTGAGTTTCTTTATTGAACTTTCAGCAAGGATTCATGGGGAATTTGGCATGAAAACCTTTTTTAGTGTGGGATACGCGGATCATTTTCTGAAAAAACACCCCAAGTGGCCATTGATAGAGGAGATGGAATGGATCTCAATATTAGACGACCTTTCGCTTGATCAACTGTGCGCGTTATTGGGGGGCGCAAGATATTTTGTGGGTAATGACTCAGGAATAAGCCACTTCGCGGCCAATTTGGGAATTCCAGGCGCAGTGTTTTTCAAGGAGACCGATCCCAGGATTTGGAGACCGTGGGTCAGTAGGGAACAAATGACAACCATTGAGCCCTTTGCAGGGAGTTGCGGCCGAGACTGGATAGAAGAGGTTATAATCCTTATAAAACAAATAGTTAAAAATAATTTCTAGAAAAATAATAAGGTCTGACTGTGCCGGCGCTATTAAAAGTATTCGTCACAAAAAATACTTTTATAAGAGATAATTATAACTAAATAGTTAAGTGTTAGGTTTAAAAAATATTGGATAAAAAGTCATATAAATTCTAGCTTATTAAGCTATACCATCAATTTATTGTGAAATTTATACTTGACATATCAAAACTCATAGGTAAACCTCGCAATAACGAAACGTTGTTCCTGGGAGGGATGGTATGTATAGAAGAAATACCACTATAGTACTGGTATGTCTAGGGTTACTGATAGCGTTCAGCGCTGCGGCCCAGGCGTACTCCATCAAACAAGCTGTGGCAAAACCAGATCAGCATGATCTACTCGCTCCCCAGGCTGAAGTGAGCGAGTCAAGCCCTGATACGGCAATTGACGAACCAATTAGACAAGCGGCTAAAGCCAAGAAAAAGAGAGTAGTCCGAAAAGTGCGGTACAGGCGAATCATGAAAGTTCGACCTAGGGCTTACTCAAGGTGGAATTCCCCGTACAATTACGATTACAATTACAATTCTTCAGCACGCGCTCTATTGCCGGGCAATGGATCAAAGAGATGGGAAGCCGGCGCTGAGGTGATGTTCGCAAGGGCAAAAGGGACCGTCACTTACGTTACGGACAGGCTCGGAGGGTTTGCTGTAAACGAAAGACCTGAAGTGGATCTCAACGATCAACTCAAAGTGCCTGAGCATCCTGTTATAGGTACCTTTTGGATGTCTTACAGGATCAATCCACGGTGGGCCTTGAAGTATCAAATTACACCATTTGAAATTAATGGTGATGGAAACGCCACAAACAACTTCAGCTTTGGAACGAACACCAACAACTTTGGAAGCGGCCAAGAGGTCAGCGTCAAATGGGCCAGGCAGTATCACAGGATTGGCCTGGCGTACGATCCGATCAGAACCCACAAGGCGCGGATTACAGTATTAGGAGAATACGTAAGATTGGATGACAGAGTGGATCTCGTGCAAGTGGGGTGCTGCAGTGATCGTTTTGACAGCGATCTAAACATGGGGCTTTTTGGTCTGGAGTTCGAGAGAGCCCTGAAGACAGGTAGGTATTATAATACCCTGTCACTGGAATGCAAGGCTGCCGTGGCCTTTGGAGACGAGGCCTTTGGTTCGGATCTTTCCAGTGGACTGGCCTACAGAATTTCCCTTAACAGTGGAAGGTGGGGTTATGTAAAGGGAGGCTACAGGTACATAACCTATAAGAAAAACTACAGTGATTACAAGAAATGGGATACAGCCATGGAAGGAGGCTTTCTCCAAATGGGTCTCATATTCTAACGATATAAATGGGTGACCGGGCAAACTCGGAGGGACCGGTCATCTTAACAATATCTTTGAGAAAGGCCTGGATAACGTGAAATATTCCTCCCGGCCGCCTACCAGCGCCTTTCCCCTCCCAGCTCGAATGTGGCGGCCGGGCTTCTTTTCAAAAGTTGATTGCACTCAGTGTATTTCACTTACCACGATTGTCGGTCTCAACCATATTATCAATCCAGCCCACATAAATACCCTTTATATTAAGAGCTTCCTGATTTGCAAATGATATTAAAAACCCCCATTATAGAACATGGAGCATGGTTATATTTTTTCAGGAGTTTCTTTGGAAACTTCAAGGTTGTTTGCGCGGTCTGTAAATCTAAGTGGTAACTTTTGAAGAATGGATTTCACTCATGAACAAAGAAGGCGTATTAGACGAAATTTTCGGAAGAATAATCAATAGCCCTGGAATATCCCGTTCAGATCTTATGTCTGAATTCGGTTTCTCCAATTACAGGCTCAGCAGGGTACTCAGAAAGATATCAAGGGGTGCGGAATCTCTTGTGGTAGTGGATGATAATGATCATGGTATATGGATAGTTGAAATGAATCCTGAGTATTGTCAGGGTGTTGTATGGACCGACCTCGCGTGGGGACATTTCAGGCAATGCCCGAACAAGGCCCAATTCCAGGATAACAAATGCTATGAGCACTCTGAATGGGAAAACCCCGCTATTACTGCGCTGGATAGAAAATTGTCTTATTTGGCGGGCCCAAGGAATCCTACTCCTTTTAGTGTGGGGCAATTGCCGATTCACACAATCGAAGAATTGATGAGAGACCTTTTTGATATTACTCCAAAAACCAGGATTCAAAAGGAAATATGCTCAGCCAGGGCTACCCTGTTAAAATCCGCCAGAGCCTTCGCCCTTTGGAAGGATTCTCTCAGAAAGAGGCATGAGCAGGACTGGGAGTGGATGGATCCTGAGTTGGGCAGGCGTCATTCACGTTCATCAATTAATCCTTTCGAGTACAGTCTGAAACGTAGTTTCGCAGTTTTGGAGCTGGTACCCGAGGCCACAAAGGATGAGGTTATCAAGGCCTGGAGAAATCTTGCCAGAAAATACCACCCTGATAAGCAAGGCGGTGATGAAGAGGCCATGAAAGAAGTGAATTTTGCTAAAGATAGGATATTCAGGATCCGAAGATGGGATAAAGAGACAAAAAGAAAATGACCGCGCCTGATTGTTTCTCGGCTTGGCAAGGGATTCCATAAAAAGAGAAGACAAAAAGGGGACCATCCGTTTATAGGTGATCCCCCTGGTTCCTGACAATCTGAGCCGTGTTTTACCAAAAAGCGCTTACGCTTTTCTTCTCCGGTTTAGGTTGGGCCACCATCTGAACACTGGATTGATCGGATCTGTTGGCATAGGGCCCAGGCGTCTGATTAGGCGCATAGGAATTTGGTAATGGCGGCGCCTCTGGCGCGACTATTCTTCCACCTATCTTGGGCGGACACGCGGCCGGAGGGCAAAATGAGGAGGGCTGCCATGGCGGAACCCAGATCTCTGGAGTGCAGTACGCCCTATACGGATTGACCGGACCAGGCACATATTCAGGTGGCCTGGAGCATCTATCCAGAAAGACATCCCCCACTCTGAAAGGCACGGCTATTGTGCCTGTGGTAAGATTGAAAACACCAACCCCCAGTCTGGATATTCCCTGTTCCTGATAAATGGGGTATGGACCGGGATGACCATATGGAGGGTATGGATAAGTCTTTGGTACTGAAGGAGCGGGCGCGGCGCCCTGTTGCGGTCCATGGTTTCTAATAGGGCCACCCGCACACACTATGCTCGATAATAGACTCGACAAAACTATTATCAAGCAACAGACAAACTTCCTGCTCATCAAAAGCCTCCTTAGCCGCTGGCGCCTGCGGCCGGTGTTGCAACTAATATTGACTTACTGCGCTTAAGATTATAATGGCTTTACTATACTAAAATATAATGCGGATTGTCAAGTAATTAACATAACATGAAGTAATTACG
>CAZFJT010000059.1:0-10260 GCA_964519135.1 uncultured Syntrophales bacterium
TTCATAATTATTATAATTAGCTTTTATAAACATAATTCTTATGTCTAATTATTTATTGGGATAACTTAATACCCTGGGGGCCTAATAATTGACTGTAGCAAAAATCAGAAATGAGGATGAAGCCCTCGCGGCCCTAAAAGAGGACATGGAGTTCCTCAAGGAATTGGAACAAGCTTACAAGGCCATAAGAGAGGGCTTTCCGGATATGATCCAAGGAGGCTTTCTTATGGTGGGGTTCTTCTTCGACCATTTTAAGGGAGTTCTCGCTCAGGGACGCACTTATACGACAAATTCCACCGAACTTTGGCTGGTGGAAGGTGAACTTTGGATATGTGATCGCACTGACAGTCCTAAAAAATCCAACAGAGTGGGATGGAGAAAGACCACCTTAAGGGAATTGGGTGAAAAATACGGTTATGACGCGGTATGCAACAAATTACACGCGAGAGTTATCGAAGAGCTGATGGGCACAGGATTGTTGGAAGTGGGCGATTGTGACGAAATAGGTGAAAATGATGATTTGATAATAGAAGATTTGTAATAGTCCCTATGGAAAGATCAGTCTATCCTTTTTTTAAACAAAAACGCAGCCAATAACAGATAGAACACAGCCATAATAAAAACCGGAACCACCTGGGGCCAAAGCTCTTGAATTCCCAACCCCTTTAAAAATACCTCCCTTGCCACAATTACATAATAACGTAAAGGATTCAGGTACGTCAGATACTGGATGATCTCAGGCATGTTCTCTATTGGGAAAACAAACCCTGAGAGGATTGTCGCGGGCTGGAGAATCATGAATGAGGTCAGGATAGCTTGCTGTTGAGTGTGGCAAAAGGCTGATACGGTTATTCCTATGCCAAGGCATGTCAGCATGTAAAGAAACGAATATCCCAGAAAAAAGACCAAAGATCCATTGAATGAGACCTGAAACCATAATAGGGCAAGAGTGGTCACACTGAGAATATTCACTGTTGCTATCGCGACGCAGGGTATGGTCTTTCCCACAACCATCTCAAGGCTGCTCAATGGGGTCACCATTAGTTGTTCTATGGTGCCTGTTTCCTTTTCCCTCACAATAGCCATGGAAGTTAGGATTAATGTGAAAAAGGTTATTATTAGAGTGAGAATCCCTGGAACAAAGAATTCCTTTGAATCCAGGTTGGGATTAAACCAGGCCCTGGCTTCAATGGTAAAGGATGGCAGTATGAGATTGTTCCGGCCGATCTCATTTCTTAGTCCCTTTGCCCTTCCGATTCTTTCAGCAAGTATATCCTGTGAAAAATTCTCCAATATTGCTTGACTGTAGTTCAATATGGTATTCGCGGTCGTTGTGTCCACTCCATCTATAAGAACCGCTATTCGAGCCGTTCTCTCCGCCTTAATACGCCTTTCAAGATCCGGCGGCAATAGTATGGCTGTTGATATCTCTCCTGAATCCAATAATCTATCCACATCTTCATAATCATCCAAATGGCTAATAATGGTAAAATAACCGGAACGTGAGAATGAATCTATTATCTCCCTGCTCATGGAGGTATTACCCTGATCTACAATGGCTGTGCGGATATTTTCCACGTCCAATCTCACCGCATATCCGAATAGGAGTAATTGAAAAACCGGGGCAACCAGGAGTATTCTGAAGTTCTGCTTGTTCCTTACTATTTGCAGGAACTCCTTTCTTACCAATCTTCTGACCCTTCTGATCCTGTCAGCGATTTCCGTTCCGTGTATGCCATTTTGCGGATTGTTCATTTGAGCTTTTTCCCGAGTTTACTCGACGCGATAATAGAGGCTGCAAAACCGAAGAGTATCAACATGATAAATGGGAACCAAAGTATCTCCAAGCCCACTCCTTTTAGGAAAATCCCCCTAAGTATTGTTATGTAGTATCTCGCGGGCACTATATAGGTGGACAATTGAATTATCTTGGGCATGTTCTCAATGGGAAACACAAAGCCTGATATTATGAATGACGGCAGAAAAGTCCCCAAAAGAGCGAATTGAGTTGCAAAGACTTGGGATTGAGCTATAGCGGATATCAATATTCCCATGGATAGGGCGCCGACCAGAAATATGGACGAGGATATGAACATTAAAACAAGACTGCCCCTGAACGGAGTGTCAAAGAGATAGCGGGCCATGAAATAAGACATCAAAAGGTCTATGAACCCCAAACCGAAATAGGGTATTAGCTTTCCCACCACCAGCTCCCGCGAAGAAACCGGGGTTGATATTATCTGCTCCATTGTGCCTGTTTCCCACTCCCTGACAATTGTCAATGAGGTGAGCAACGCGGCTATGACCATCATTATTATTGCTATGAGGCCCGGGATTATGTTGATGCGACTTTCCAGTTCAGGGTTGTAAATCAATCTTGTCCTTGGCGCCAAAGGTAGAGACACCTTGGTAACCGCAAGCCTGTTAAGTTCGTCCAATCTCAGATCAGACAGATATATGGCCGCTATTGCCCTTAGGTAACCCATCGCGATTCCGGATCTGGTGGAATCTGAGCCATCAAAAAGCGCCTGTATTTTAGACCCTGAATCGCTATAGAGATCGTCAGCGAAATCCAAAGGGATTATCAAACCCAAATTAGCGGTTCTCTTGTCTATGGCCTCAACTATGTCATCATATCTTTCAGCCCTGAGCTCCACCTTAAAGTATCCCGAACTTGTTATCCTGTCCAATATCTCCCTGGATTCCGGGGAATTATCTTGATCCCAAACAGCGGTTGGTATCCTGTCCACATCCAATGACAGCGCGTACCCGAATAGGACCATCAACATAACCGGGATTCCCAGGGCCAAATAAACGGATCTGGTGTCCCTGATTATCTGCTTGGTTTCTTTTCTAGCCACTGCAAGGGTTCTGGTCGGATTCATTAAAGGGCCGCCCCGCTAGTTGGGATGATTAAATGCGCATTTACGGAATTTAAGCTTATAACCTAATATTCTTTAGCCTTGTCTGCTGTTAAAGTTACAAAAACATCCTCCAGTGTAGGTGTAATCTTCTCGAATCTCTTTATGGTGATCCCCTCTGACTCCAACTTTTCCTTTACTCTGGACATCGCCTGTTCAGCATTGTTTGATACCAGGTGGAGCTTGTCTCCAAAAACTGCGACCTCACCCAGTAGAGGTTCCTCAGAAAGCAAAGCGCCCACCTTGGGGGTATTTTCACATTCCAGCTCCATAACGGTATCAGTGAGCCATTCCGTCTTTAGTTCATTGGAGGTTCCTAGAGCTATTATACTACCTTCGGCCATCAGGGCCATCCTGTTACAATACTCAGCTTCCTCCATGTAATGGGTGCTGACAAATACTGTTACTCCTTTTTGGGAGAGGTCGCCTATCAAGTCCCAGAAACTCCTTCTGGAAACAGGATCCACCCCTGATGTGGGTTCATCAAGAAATATTATTGGAGGCTCGTGTAAAAGAGCGCAGCCCAAAGCTAGTCTTTGTTTCCACCCCAAAGGAAGATCCCTTGTCATTAGATGTTCCTTGCCTACCAACCCGGCCATATCAAGGACCCAAGAGCTTCTGGATTCCATGTTCTCTCCATGAAGCCCATATACTCCTCCAAAAAATTCCAGATTTTCCTTGATTGTTAG
This sequence comes from uncultured Syntrophales bacterium, assembly GCA_964519135.1. Lineage (GTDB taxonomy): Bacteria > Desulfobacterota > Desulfomonilia > Desulfomonilales > Desulfomonilaceae > CAZFJT01. The sequence continues at coordinate 3,611 of CAZFJT010000059.1, forward strand.
ATCATCGTACAATGAGAACTTTTGCGACATATAGCCTATGTGCTGTTTTATCTCTTCCGCCTGTGTGGTCGCGTCCAGGTTCAAGACAGAGGCTTTGCCTATTGAAGGGGTCAGCAAACCGCATAGGATCTTTATTGTGGTGGTTTTTCCCGCGCCATTGGGTCCAAGGAATCCGAATATCTCTCCCTTTTTCACTGAAAACGATACTGAATTCACGGCAATAAAATCACCGAATTTCTTTGTGAGGTCTTTTGTCTCAACTGCAATTTCAGTGTTGTTTTTAATCAAGATCTCTCTCTTTTAATTGCTGGTTTGACTTCTTTGGGATCAAGCTTAGAAACGCGTCTTCAATGCTTGGTGTGATCTTCCTTAATGAGTGAATCTCTATGCCCTCCTTATCCAAGACCTCCTCAAAGCGCTTTGACTCATCCTCTGATTCAACCAGAACATGCGCGCCTCCGCCGAATACATTCGCGTCCTTTACCCAATCCACAGAAGCCAGAACTTCTCTAGCCTTTTTTGGGTTGGAAGTTATTACCTCGAACATGACACCATCCACCTTATCCTTTATGCCTGCAGGGTCATCACAATGAAGTATGGAACCATTGTCCATAAGCCCAACTCTGTGGGCTCGCTCAGCCTCATCCAGATAAGCCGTTGAAACGAGAATGGTCATACCTTCCCGCACCAAATCATGGAGTATTTTCCAGAAATCGCGCCGTGAAACAGGATCAACCCCGTTTGTGGGCTCGTCTAACAAGAGAACTCTCGGAGAATGGATCAACGCGCAAGCAAGGCCCAGTTTTTGCTTCATGCCACCTGAAAGAGCGCCGGCCAACCTTGATTTAAAAGGCCCAAGCCTGCTGAATTCAAAGAGTTGATCCATTTTTTCAGGTCTTTTTTTCTTTGGAACATTGAAAAGATCCGCGTAAAAGGTCAGATTCTCCAGCACTGTAAGGTCCTGATAGAGTCCGAATCGTTGGGGCATGTACGCTATTTCCCCTTTTACGGCCTCTGGGTTTTCATTGACCATAATGCCGTTTACCCACGCCTTGCCGGATGTGGGATCAAGAATGCCCGCGAGAATCCTCATAGTGGTAGTTTTTCCCGCGCCATCAGGTCCCACGAGACCAAAGATTTCGCCTTTGTACACATCTATGTCCAATTCATTAACAGCTTGTGCGCCATTAAATGAACGGCTGAGCTTTTCAGTTTTTATTACGGGCTTGTTCTCTTCATCCATGCCTATGCGCGCCCTATTCCAAGGTTTTCATCATCATTGATTTAATCTTCTTAATCCGAGCCGTGATACCTGATTCAGCTTCCTTATCCTGTGTAGTCTTAACGCTTTCATCCAAAATGATGTACCCTTCAGCGGGCATTCCTATTTTCAATTCACGCTCAGGATTCGGTATAGTGACTTTAACCATGTAAACTTGCTTGATTCGCTCTTTTTTCGTTTGCACGTTCTTTGGCGTAAATTCAGCCCTTGACGATATGTATGTTATCTTTCCCTCATAAACCTTGTCCGGATACGTGTCTGAAGTCACTTCCACTTTCTGGCCTAGTTTCACTGCGCCCAACTGATTTTCAGCTATATAACCCTTGAGCCATACTTCACCTATTTTTGCCACTGTCGCGACAGTTGAGCCCGGTAGAGACACCTCTCCCAATTCATTGGACTTCACCAGAATGACACCAGCCACCGGTGTTTTTATCACTGAATGTTCAATATCCAGCTCGATCTTCTTCTTTTCCCACTTGGCCCTTTCAAGTCTTGCCCGAGCCTGCCTTATTCGCTGCTCTCTCGGCCCTTGTACCGCCTCTTTTAAGGCTTCCTCAGCGTTTTTGTATTCCTCCCTGGCCACTTCAAGCGCGGTTTCCCTTGCGTCGAATGAGGATTCTGATATAACGCCTCGATTAAATAAGGGTAAATGTCGCTCGTACTCCTGTTTGGCGTTTTCCATTCTGTGTTCCGCGGCTTTCAACACCGCCCTTGCCATGGCAATATCCTCTTTGCGTGTGCCTTCCTCCAATTCGTCCAATGCCGCTTGGGCAGCCTGAAGTTCAGCGTTGGCCGCTCCTTTGAGAGCCATAAGTGTGTCCGTGTCCAGTGTGGCCATAACTTGTCCCTTTTTGACCATATCACCTTCATCTATCGGCAGGGAGTCGATTTCTCCCATGATCCTGAATGACAGATCCACCTCAACCGCCTCGATGTTTCCACTGACAAATACTTTGTTCGTGATTTCAGGTTCTTGACTTTCAACGTACCAAAACATCGCGCCAATGGAAGCAGCGCATAACAAGGCCATCACCATCAATATTTTTTTTACCATACCGATCTACCAATCCGTTTATTTGTGGGATATGCGCGTAATCAGTTCCTGCTTATTAGCGCCCATAGTTATTCTGAATACTTGTTTCATTTTCCAGTGGGATCACATATTTTTATATAGTTTAGCAGTTGTTCGCCTTTTTCTGACCTGATTTTTATAAGATCATAATCGATTTCCAGATTATTCAGGTATTGGAGTATCAAAGAATCGCGTCCCATGTGGCCCGGCAAAATTCCTGAAAAGAAAAACCCCATTGCCTCAAATTCCTCGGTTTTAAAGTATGTCATAGGATCTTCAAGACTCAGATACAAATGTATGATCTCAATACCTTGTGCGCAAAGATCCATCAGAGCGGTTCCAACATCCCCAACTGAGGTTTTTGTGTATTGCTTTATTGTAATCACTGAGGCTTTAAGGGTTTTCATTATTTCCACTGAGATTGTGGCGCCTATACTTGGATCATGCGCGGGCTCTTTGGCGGGTTTTTCAGCAAGGCCTCCAGACCCTGTGGATTCCATCAGGTCCATTATCATTGATTCATGGCGCGCGGGAGCAAAGATACCATGGCGCTTATCCTCTTTAAGGAAAAGGAATTGGACCAAAAGGGTGTCCCTCTGTGGCAGTCTATCTGTTATTCCTTTAAAAGAAGAGGTCTCAGGAACATAACCCAGTTTAATGGCGCAATCTTTCATCCCTAAGGCCAGACCCATTCTCTGGGAATAGGTATGATTAGTTACAGCCTGACCGTAAATTCCTAGGAGATCCATCTTTTTCGCCTGATCGATCAAATATTGGTTCATTTTAGAAAAACAGCCTTTTGCCCTGTGTTCGGGCTTTACAAAAGCTTGGGCCAGTTCAGCTATCTTGGATTCCCTATTATGGAAAACCAGCCCACAATGGCCGGCCACTTCGTTTTCCGGGGTCCTGCAAACCGCTGAGATCATATGTCCGTCCCTGTTGAGACCAATTATACGATCAGGATAATAGACATGATCCAATGCATAAGAATATCCATAAGATTTATAGACGCACCTGGATACTTCAACCGCTTCCTCAGGCTTCAGCCTGCTGATGGTAAATTCACCGGAGGGCCTCGAGTCCCCTTGGCCAGAGACTTTATCCAAAGGATAGGCCTTTAGACTATTCTCTGGAAAGTAATCGACTATCTTTGACGCTTTTGCGTACTTTTCAATAAGGAGTTCTTTTCCATCAGGTCCCAAGCTCTTGAGTTGCGCCTCATCCACCAGAGATCTCAGCAGACACAATCCTCTAACATGGGCGCCTTTTCCCCCTTCCACATTGCATACGAATGCGCTTTCCATGTCAAAGGGAATACCCTGATCCTTGATAATAACCCTTAAACCAAGGGACGTCTTTTCTATCCTAATGGATATTAAACCTCTTTCACCAGAGGGATATCCATGCTCAACAGAGTTTTTGAACGCCTCCATAACAGCGGTCTCAAGGGATTCCAGTTCCTCTTGATCCCCAAACCCTGAAACTGTTGCGGATTCTTTGAAAAATTCCTTTACAACAGGTCCGTATGATATGTCATTTATTGTGATCAGTTCCAAGACCGACTATTCCTTGGTAAAGCCCCCTTGTTTCAGGCTGGGAAATCCCGGTGTATCTCTTTTCCCAGAATCTCCCCATATCTTCAGGGGGATCATCATATTTCTCTGTTGTACCCCGCTTCTTTTTCCCTCCTGCAAAGGAGAAATAAGCGCCTATCAATATGATTTCCAAAGCTGCGACAACCAGTTTGAAATTGGACGGCAGAGGAGATGGTGAAAAGTAGGCCTCTATCATCCCTGCTATTATTAACATCGCGATCAGACCAAAAATCAGATCAGCGCTACGCTTACCACAATATTTCAGCGCCTCTGACCTCTTATACGGGCCGGGGTCCGCAAGTCCGTGACCTATGATCAAACCGGCCGCGCCGCCAAGGAATATCGCGGTTAATTCAAAAGCCCCATGGGGCAAAACAAAAGCCCAAAGTTCTTTGGACAGCCCGTGCATTTCACATAGGGCGGCCACCACGCCTATCATCAGTCCATTGAGCCCCATAAGGTATACGGTTCCTATTCCAAAGGTGATTCCAGAGGCTATCACCAGGAATGTGACCGAAATATTATGGGACATCAAACTAACGGACGCGGCCGGAGCTATTCCATATAGGTCTTTAAACCACACATTTCCACTCTCAACTGTGTCAATAATACCATCTGAGACCAATAGGGGAATGAATTCAGGCTCTTTGAATCCCAGGGCCACACCTGAGACCGCAAAGAAAACAAATATACCTATAGATACCATCAAATAGGGCAATTCCCTTCTAACGGCAGAGGGAAAGTCTATAGAGAAGAATTCCCAAATCATCGACCATTTTAAAGGTGGCCTCTTGTAAATGATTCCATGAACTTTGGGCGCGAGTTTGTTCAAATAGTCCAGCACGTCCTGGGCAGCGTTGGATTGCCTGGAGACCGATCTAATAATGGCCAGATCAGCCATAGTGGCTGAATAAAGCCGGGACAATTCCCATAGCTCATCCTTGTTGATCTTGGGTTTACGAACATTTGAAATTTTCCCGGCAATCTCTTCAAGCTTGGACCATTCCCCTTTGCGTTCGTTTACAAACTCGTTTATATTCAATCCAGCGACTCCATATTACTTGGTTGAAAGAGAATCTGCGATTCGCTAATTTTACCTTGATCCGTAACTATACATTGTGACCTCAAAAACAGACAGATTAAATATTGCAACACCTGACCACGTTGACCTGGAATTCCAGTTGGCGGGCCCAGGCGCTCGTTTTGTAGCATACACCATTGATATGTGTCTTCAAGGGGCAATTTTGATCGGTCTTGCGTTGTTATTGTTTATTCTCGGCGCACTGGCCATGAAGCTCTTGGAATTGGCGCCCGACACTGTGAGAAAATCCGTGGAATGGGTCATGGATTACGGAAAATTATGGATCATAGGGATATTCATATTTATTTATGGCTTGATCACTTTGGGATATTTCGCAATATGTGAATATTTTTTAAATGGCCGCACTCCCGGAAAGATGTGGACAAGTATAAGAGTAATGAGATCGGACGGACTCCCATTGGCGTCCTGGAATGTAATAATCCGCAATGTATTGAGGGTTGTTGACATCTTCATGTGCTGTTCCCCAGTGGGGTTGATATTCATGCTCTTTGATCATCATAACAGGAGATTGGGCGACCTCGCGGGCGGCACTGTGGTAGTATTGGATAAAAGCGCCAGCGCGCCCGTTGATGAGCTCCCTGATTTCAATGGAGCGGCAGCGACTTATGAATTAAAGTCCGCGGTGGCAGGGTTGACCCCTGAAACCTACGGGGTTTTGAGCCAATTCCTTAATAGAATAAATGAGCTTGATGAAGATCAGAGGAAAAAACTCGGCGCGAAGCTATACGAAAAAATTTTTGGAGAAAAGCCAAGCCCATTGCTGGAATTCGATTTCATTGAAAAAAAGCTGCGTGAGGCGGCTGTTCTTTATAGGGAAAAGACGAGAGTTTTATAGAGATCCACAGCATTTGCACTAGATTTACGTAAGATTAATCCATAGGAGAGCGATGTGCCTGAACCCTCTTCCGAAGGAACCTACACAGTAACAATCGCGGCGGTTAAAGATGAGGCCAGTAGAATGAAAGTAGCCGCGGCCCTGGCAAAGATCAGTAAGGGAATATCTCAGGACCAGATTCACGCTAGGCTGGCCAGGCTACCTTGGGCCGTATCCAAAGGCGCCAACCGTACTAGGGCCGAGCAATTGGTAACTTTGCTGGAAAAGCTGGGGGCTACCATTGAAGTAAACCCGCGATTACCGATACAACATGAACCCGAATTCCGGGACATTCAATCCAGTGAAGGGATATCAGATTCAGTTTCCTATGAAGTCGCAGCCCAGTCCACACAAGTTGATAAACCTGGTGAGATTAGGCCTGGGGGGACATTCAGTAAAGCCGCGACTACAACCCAGTCCGCTCCATCAGATCTTCAACCTTCTGGTATGGGAGCGCCGCCCCCTCCTGGCGACTATTCTTTGCAACCACTTTCCTTGACGGGCATACTCGATAAATCCTTTGATATCTGCAAAAGGCATCTTGGTAAGTTGTTTTTGATATTGGTTATACCAACTCTTGTCATGTTTTTAATCGTGTTTCTTGTAGTAGGCGGAGTGTTATTAGTCGGTGTTACCACTGATATGAAAAACCTTTTTAGTGGTCCAAGCGGTCCATTTATAATTGTTGGTCTGGCATTGGTGGGCATTGGAGCGTTCATAAT
>CAZFJT010000060.1:0-10252 GCA_964519135.1 uncultured Syntrophales bacterium
AATTATGGACATATTTTTATGAGCCATTTCGCGTTTAATTTTGAGAACTGGTATAGAATCAATTCATAGATGGGCCATAATCGAATGCCTAAAACAGGTACGGCACAAAACGGGTGGTATCATTTTTATAGCGCTTATATTCAGGGAATTTGGCTTCCAATATTTTATCTTCTTTGATTCCCTTTATTGCGTATAGGGCCGCGCACGCTATCCACAGGGGCCACAATTGGTAAGCGCCCCATGCCAGGATATAGCCCGCGAGACCAATGACCACCCCTGTGTACATAGGATGTCGAACCTTTGAATATACTCCGGTGGTCACAAGTGAACCGCTTCTTCTGGGCGCGGCGTAAACCCTGAAATTTCTTCCAAGGCTGATTTTGCTTGCGACTCCTATCGCCAAGCCGAGTATTCCCAAAATGGTTCCTGCTATTAGGCTCTTGGATGAGACCTCTATGCTCAAATAGGAGTTCAATAAAGGCGCAAAAATAAGCATTAATAAGATCAGGGTCACGTGGCCTCTGGTAATGGCGGTGAGGTCCTCTCCTCTTCGATGGGGGTCGCGTCCCGCTCTTGTGAGGCCAAACGGTGAGGTCTGGTCTTGGGGGCCTTGGGTCATTATGGAATAGATGATTCCCCAATTGAGGTTGTAAACATTATTAAAACCCATGCGCTTAAGCATTGCCGCGCTCGAGGGGGACCTGTGACCTGAAAAGCAGGTGACAAGCACGGGCCGGTCTTTGGGTTTATTGGCCGCGGCTTCCTTCAAACCCTTTCCCCATGGATAGTTCTCTGCCCCATTAAACCTGTTCCAATGAAATTCAGGTTTTGTTCTCACATCAACAATCCAAACGTCAGAGGGCAGGGATTCCAGTTTCCACGCAGGTATGGGCCTAGCGCCCGAAGCATAGGTTATGAGCTCCCCACCCACGATCAGGCTCAATATCAGGAATACAATTCCTCTAAGCCCTTTATATTCGCCTGATTCCGGTTCTTGCAACGCATTGGCGGCGAGAAACAAAGTCTGTATGGAGTATAGCGCGCCGGTTATGACCACCCCCCAAAAAGCCACCTGGGAGGCAGTATAAAAATATAGGCTTATCAGTCCCAGTGTTAGAGCAGATAAAAAGGGATGAACCATTCTTGCCGCGTGCGCTTTTGAGAATATTGTGGAAGCCTTTGAAACTGAGGGTATAAAAGCAAAATACGCTATTAGGCCAAAAAATGATGAGAATCCCAAAACAGCGGCAGGCGCAGCCAGAGCCAATGATACAAGGAAAAAGCCCCATCCCTGGGCCACTGGCTTGAATCCAGTGTCGAAATATACAGCGATAAATGAAATTATGGCCAAGCAAAATACAACCGCGGCGCGTATATTATTCCAATCTAGGACTTGCGCCGCGGCTCTTATGTGGTATCGGACATTTTTGAAGGCTTCAACAGGCCGGCTATTATCCCGCCTTGATTCCGCCTTTTTACTGTACGAATTAATTTGGTTCGAATTGTCGGAGCGCTCGCTACCAGCGCCCTCATACCTCATCAGACCTTTTTGTTGGGCTGTGTTCTCCAATTTAATCCTCGCATTCTGGTCCATTTATCTCTTATGGCTCTGGATGGCAAGGGTAAATGAGAGGTTGCCCGGTGATTTATCTTCTATCTTCTGTTCTTCATTCGTTTCAGTTTCTTGAGAAGCCTTTTTCTAGCGGCCATAGCCTTTCTTTTCTTTTTCACACTAGGCTTTTCATACGCGCGCCTCTTTTTTGTTTCTGTAAGGACACCTGATTTTTGGACCTGTTTCTTGAATCTCCTTAGCGCGTTCTCAAAAGGCTCATCTTCTTTAACCCAGACACCTGGCATGCAATAATCTCCTTTTTAGTGGTTTTCTATATATTTTTGTAAGCGTTCACAGGGTCGCTTTTCCTCATGAACGGCTATCTATTTTTTTTTGGCTCTTTAGATTGACGTTTTAACGACTTTTCGCCCTGTCAATGCATAAGAGCGATAATAGTTACTACACAATGGTGGTTGAAGAGTTCGGAAGCCCTATATTCATTTCAGGCCTTATTTGAACTTGAGGAGCAAAACCTTAAGATCCCCTGTGTAGTAGAGAATCAGTGACAGCTATCCTGGATTTAGTCAGACCGTATTACGGACCAATTAACATAGGTCGGCTATCTTCTGGTTTCACTGTATGTACTAATCCAAAAATAGGATCGTTTCGCTTAAAACGCGCGTAAATATAGTGTACTTCCAATCAAATATTTTTAGTGGAATCGAATTGTGTGACGCTAATCAGGCTAGGTGTATCAAATCCCTTCTACAGAGTGGCGGCCTATTTTAGGCGGCTTGGTCCGGAGATCCCTCATTTTGGAGATCACATGGCCCGGTAAGGGCCATAATAACCAGCCACTCCTTATCATGTATAACAGGAAATTATATATTCATTCGTTCGTTAGTCAACCATATTTTAGTAAAAAACATTGGTTAAACTAAAAATGGTTTAGGGATTTATTAAAATGCGCAAGAAGGATATTATGGTTTTTCCAAATATCCGCAAATTTAATGATCGGTTCAGATTGCTTTCATTGATGTGGATGTTATATCCTGTGATAATACTTTTTAAGTGGAGAAGTGAGACAATTATGGATCAATTCAGACCAAAAGGGGACAATGACCCTGTTGAGGAAATACGAAAAGGGGTGGAAGACTTTCAATCCCTTATGAATCGATTCTTTTCAGGCAGGAGCATATTGCCCATACTGATAATTCTGCTCCTCCTTTATTTGGCTTCAGGTTTTTACAAGGTGGGGCCTGGAGAAAAGGGCGTAGAACTGCTGTTTGGAGATGTTTATAGCATTGCCCAACCCGGACTCAGATATACACTACCCTGGCCGATAATGAGCCATGAAAAGGTGGATGTGTCCAAGGTACGCAGGGCTGAGATAGGCTTCAGGTCAGCTCAAGGAACTAGGACTCGTCGCGTTCCAAAAGAGTCCCTGATGCTGACAGGAGATGAAAACATTCTTGATGTGCAGCTCTTTGTCCAATATATGGTCAATGATCCTGAAAAGTTCCTATTTGGATGCGCAAATCCGGAGTCGGTTCTAAAGTCCTCTACTGAGGTGGCGATCAGGGGAATTGTTGGAGAAAACACACTGGACGCAACCATGACCAAAGGACGTATGGAGATTCAGGACAAGATCAAGAAGTACCTCCAGAGACTATTGGATGATTATCATACCGGTCTTCTTGTTACCCAAGCCAGACTATTGATTGTTGAAGCCCCTTCAGAAGTTAAGGAAGCTTTCAACGATGTTGTAAGGGCCTGGGAAGACAGGGAACGTCTTATCAGGGAAGCTGAAGGCTATGAGGAAGATATATTGCCAAAGGCCAGAGGTAAGGCTGAGGAGATGAAGAGACAGGCTGAAGGCTACAAGGAACAGAAGGTAAGACGCGCGGAAGGTGACGCCCATAGGTTCTTATCAATGCTCAAAGAATATGAAAAATCCCCCAAGATAACCAGGGAGAGGTTACATTTGGAAAGCATAGAATCGTTTTTACCAAAAACCAATAAGGTGATCATTGACGGTAACGCTTCCCAGGTTGTTCCCCTGTTACCATTACAGGGCGGATTGGGCTTGGGAACTCCAGGTCCACATGGCTCTGAAAGCAATTCAGGCGCAGGCGCCTCAACACAAGGAAAGTGAGGCTATTTAGAATATGAGAGGATTAACCATTGCCATAATAATAGCCATTGCTCTTATGGCTGTAAGCCAGGTGGCCTATGTGATCACTGAAAAACAGCAGGCCATAGTGCTCCAATTCGGTAAATATGTGAGAACCGTAAAAGATCCCGGGCTAAATTTTAAATATCCTTTGGTTCAGAACGTGATCAAATTCGATAAAAGAGTTCTCTCTGCGGACGCAAACCCGGCAACATATATCACATTGGATAAAAAGCGGCTTGTGGTGGACACGGTGAGCAGGTGGAAAATAATAGAACCACTGGTATTTTTCAGAACCGTAAAAACATACAATGGCGCAATCGCCAGGCTAAGTGACGTGATCTTTTCCCAACTCAGAGAAGGTATAGCCAAGGAGTTCTTCAAGGATTTTGTCCGGGAAAAAAGGGATGAAATCATGAAGAGAGTTAGTAAGGGAACCTCGGATATCGCTAAAGAGTTCGGTATCGAGGTTTTGGATGTGAGAATAAAGCGGGTCGATTTGCCCGATGAAGTGGAAGCCAGTGTTTTTGCTAGAATGAGAGCTGAAAGACAAAGGATAGCCAACCGCTACAGGGCTGAAGGTGATGAAAGGGCTCGAGAGATAAGGGCCAAGGCGAACAAAGAGAGGGATATTCTACTGGCTGAGGCCTATAAAGAGGCTGAATCAATCAGGGGCGCAGGAGACGCTGAGTCCATTAAAGTCTATGCCACAGCCTATGGGCAAGACCCGGACTTTTATTCTTTTTACAGGCATCTGGAGGCCTATGGAAAGGTGTTTGGTCAAGACAGCACACTTGTGCTTCAAGCGGACTCAGATTTGTTGAAATACTTGAACACACCTGAAATCAAAAAAGAACGAGAGCCTGAATAGAATTGTCGGATTTGCTTTTTATAACAGCCAGCTCATTTGTATGTGAGTTGTTTGTTTTTAACGAGTATGGAACTTGACTGAACAGCGCTTCTGGGTTATTTTCCGCGGACTGCGCAAAAAAGAGTAGGGCGCATATGTCCAATAACCCTATAAAGAAATAGGGCCCGATTTTATTATTTATACTTAGTACACTATCACCGCCATTTGAAAAGGCGTTACACAGAGGTGCAACCACATGAAAGCATTGCTTGTATATCCGGCCACTCCTGAAACTTTTTGGAGTTTCAAGCACATCATGAAATTTATTGGAAAAAAGGCCGCTCATGTTCCACTTGGTCTTTTGACCGTGGCCGGCATGATGCCTGAAGAATGGGAAATGAAGCTGGTTGACATGAATGTTGAGCCCCTTAAGGATGACGCTATTAAGTGGGCGGACATGGTATTCATAAGCGCGATGGTCGTGCAAAAGGAGTCCACTAGGGAGGTCATTAACAGGGCCAAGAGATTAGGGAAAGATGTTGTGGCAGGGGGGCCTCTATTTACAAGCGCGCCGGATGATTATAAGGATGTGGATCATCTGATATTGAACGAGGCTGAGGTGACATTGGCGCCGTTCTTAAATGACCTGAAACACGGATGCCCTAAAAAGGTTTACACATCAACGGTCAAACCCGATATCACCTCAACCCCAAAGCCCAAATGGGACCTTATCAATACGAAGCATTACGCTTCTTTGGCGCTGCAATATTCAAGAGGATGTCCGTTCGACTGCGAATTCTGCGATATTGTGAACTTGAATGGAAGGCGGCCAAGGGTAAAGAGCAATGAACAGATGCTGGCTGAACTCCAAACCATCTATGATATGGGTTGGAGAGGCAGGCTCTTTATGGTTGACGACAACTTCATTGGCAACAAGATTAAAGTCAAATCGCTTCTAAAGGCCATAAAACCTTGGATGGAGGAGAGGGATTTCCCATTTACCCTTTACACTGAAGCCTCTGTGAATCTGTCCCAGGATGAAGAGTTGATGGATCTGATGGTGTCCGCAGGATTTGACGCGGTGTTCCTGGGGCTGGAAACACCTGAACTGGATAGCCTTAAGGAGTGCGGCAAGTATCAGAATACCTCCATTGATTTGGTCGAGGCGGTGAAAACCATACAGAGACACGGCATGGAGGTGATGGGTGGTTTCATAATCGGCTTTGACAGTGATCCATTAACCATATTCGAGAGCCAGATAAATTTCATAAAGGAAAGCGGAGTGGTAAAGGCAATGATCGGATTGCTGAACGCCATGCCTGGAACCAGGCTTTATGAAAGGCTGAAGAACGAAGGCAGGATCATTGAGGATTGCACTGGTGACAATACTGACGGCTCCTTAAATTTCATCCCGAAGTCAATGGACGCTCAGACCATAATAGAAGGTTATCAGAGGGTGCTTGACTCCATATATTCACCAAAAGAGTATTATCAAAGGGTTCAGCAGTTTTTGAGGGAGTACAAGCCGGTTCGGAGAAGAAAGCTCGAGGAGGGAGACGTAAGGGCGTTTTTCAAATCAATACTCTATTTGGGAATACTCGACAAAGGTAAGAACAAACTTTATTACTGGAACCTGGTCATAAAGGCGTTCCTGTTTCATAGACAGGCCTTTGGAGAGGCCATATCATTGGCGATCTTCGGTTACCATTTCAGGAAACTTCTGGCAAAATCCTGAACGAACGGCAAACGAATAGCCATTATAGGTCTAAAGTGATCTGTCCCTTGAAAAACCTGGATCAAAGCCCGCGTTTTTCACGAGCCATTATATATTATAGCCCGGCCCCCATTATCGGGTCCGGGCCTTTATTCTTATCTATAGTGTAAGTTCCATACGCGACTAACCTGCAAAATTATCTCTAATGAGCCATGAGCCGTTACCCACACAAGAAACCAGCGCTACCGGTCCAAGAGTAATAGCTCCCGGGCCGATTATCACACGATATATAGGTTATGTGATAGCTCTGGTCTTTGTCCTATTTTGCGGACAATACCTATGGCGTCATCATGATGAATTCATGATCCTTGCCGAGAAATCAAAGCCTGATCTAATCGGCGCGGGCTTGATGATTCTGGTCTCCATGTTTATCGCGGCTTATCAACTGGGTTTATTCTTCAGACATTTCGGGGTGGTCACAGGAAAGCTGGAGCTGGCTGCAATCACATTCGGTGTCTTTTTGGGTAACAATTTCCTTCCTATGAGGGGCGGGTCAGCCGGGCTTGCAGTGTACATGAAAAAGGTTCATGGCTTGGAATTCAGTTCATTTGCCGCAATATATGGGGGAACGGGCCTATTGGCGATACTTGTGAACAGCGCGCTCGCTTTGATGGGGTTCATCTACATGGCCATATTTAAGGGATACTTTAATCCCGGCCTGCTGATCATCATTGCCTTAATGTTTTTTATCTCCCTTTTGATGTGTCTTGCCGCTCCAAACATAAAATGGAAACATGGAAAGGCCCTGGGTTTCGTTTTATCCGCAATCGATTCATGGAGGGTCTTGGCCGGGAATCGCGGTCTCCTTCTATTACTGACCTTGTCATTTGTGGGCATATCCTGTTGTATGGCAGTGGCGTTCCTCTTCATCTATAGGGCTACCGGCGTTCATATAGGGCTGTGGGCGTCACTGATCATCTCCAGTCTGGGTAACATAGCAAATGCCGTTCCAATCTCTCCTGGGTCTTTGGGGATATTTGACACAGTTACAATTCAGATCCCCCGCGTATTCGGATTGGAAGCTTCTGATACTATTGTGGCCACTTTGGTATTCAGGATCCTTTGGCTGGGCTGGGGAATCGCCCTTGGTTTGCCCGGCCTTTTTTATATGTCAAGACGCGTGGCAAGGGATGAAAAAATCAATAAAAAAACATATACTGATCATGATATTGCTAAGTGATTCCGTATAATGACTCTCAGTTCTCGGCCTTAGAAGCTGACGCTCTGATAATCGCGGAACAACTCGGGTAACCAAGGAGGTTTTTAATGGCTGAGTTCATTTCGTATGAACCTGATAACACACAAGTTCTCGGGGAAGTTATAGAATCCTTTGCCCTGGCCCTTCCGGAAGATCTTCAAAGTTTTGCGGCCCAAGCTCTAACCAAACAGGGAATAGTGGATATAAAGGCTGATGAGTACTACCCGGCACAGTCTTTTTTATGGGCCATGAAAGAAGTTGCACAGAGCGCTGGAAGGAATATGATGACCCGCATAGGTGAGCGGATCGCAATGAGGGTTGAGACGCCGGAAGGATTTGACTCCCTTCAATCCGCGCTTGAAGGTCTTGATACCGCTTATCATCAGAAGTACAGGGGTGGAGAGATCGGTCATTGGAATTATGTTCATCATGGAAAGGTGGACAATTTCATCAGGGGAGTCATGACCAGCTCTAACCATTATTGCTGCGCTTTTGATAGAGGGGTTTTAGAGGGTTTTGCCAAAAGGTTCAGGCCTGAAGGGGTCATGGATGTTTTGGTAAGGCATGATGATAATGGTCCATGCCGAAAGAACGGCGCGGATTCCTGCGTATACGTGATTAGTTGGGGCTAGGCGTTGGTTTCAGGAAGCGGATTTATTCTCTTAACAAACCCATTCATCTATGATATTCTTAAACCATACAATGAGATGAAAGGGCTTTCGAGATGGATCTTTCCGAAGTGACGAAACTGACTGAGGCAGAGGCGAGGGAATTTCTTGAGGAAGTTCGTTGGCACGGCACACCGACTTGCCCGCATTGCGGAAGGACTGAGGCGTATCAACTCAAAGGAAGCGCGACGCGTCCCGGAGTCTGGAAGTGTTCGAAGTGTCGTAAGCAGTTTACGGTCACGGTAGGAACAGTGATGCACCGCTCCCACATACCGCTCCGTAAGTGGGTCATCGCGTTCCATCTCATGAGTTCGTCGAAGAAAGGCATTTCTGCCCTTCAACTCCAAAGAATACTTGGGATCAAGAACTACAAGAATGCTTGGCATCTCGCCCACCGTATCAGACTTGCAATGACAGAGGGTTTAGGAGTCGTCTTGAAAGGAACCGTTGAGGTAGATGAGACCTATGTCGGCGGGAAGCCAAGGAAAGGGAATAATGGAAACGATGAGTCTCGTAAGGTGTCTAAATGAGGCAGAGGTACGGACAAGACACCTGTGCTTGCCCTTGTGGAGAGAAACAGGAATGTAGTGTCGAGACCGATTGAGAGAGTTAACGCAATGACCATAAAGGGTGCTATCAAGGAGATGGTTCACCGAAATTCTTGTATTATGACTGACGAATGGGCTGCTTATACAGGCATTGGCAAGCATTTCAATGGCGGTCATGAATGTGTAAAGCATAATGAAGGAGAATTCAAGAGAGGTCAGGCGAGCACGAATACTGTAGAATCCTACTTCGGTTTGCTGAAGAGAGGAGTTCACGGAGCGTTTCACCATGTCTCGAAGAGGCATCTCCACAAATACTATGATGAATTCTCTTTCAGGTGGAACCACAGGAAAGTTGACGACCGCGAGAGGACTCGCTATGTTATACAAGGGGTTGGTGGGAAAGTTTTGACCTACCGGGCTGCGGCTCTTACCTTTATGGATGACAATTCCGATGGGATGTCTTTGAATTGAGGAAGCAGATCGGTCTTTCCGGCGAGGAAGATGAACGATAAAAAGGAGTCCCTAATGACCGCCGAAATGATTGCTGACTATATACTTTGCTATTTTCGGGACAAGGGAGATCCAATCTCTCACTTGAAACTGCAGAAGCTGCTCTTTTATGTCCAGGCATGGCGCCTGGCTCTATATGAAGAGCCGCTGTTCGGGGATCAGTTTGAAGCATGGATTCACGGTCCTGTGGTCCGAAAGATTTATACCAAATTCAAAGATTTTAGTTGGAAACCGATCACGGACGTAACCGAATGTCCCGATATTCCAGAGGAAGTTAGGGACCACATTCACGAGATTCTCGACGTCTACGAAGAGTTTTCCGCGGAGGATCTCGAATATCTGGTTCATAGGGAGCGTCCCTGGATTCTCGCAAGAGGAGACCTCCATCCTCTGGAACCCTCAAACACTCCAATTGATGAGGGCGAAATTATGCGATTCTATCAGGAGATGGGAAGAGTAGACTGAGGTATGGCTAAAAAGAAATCTGGGTACAAGGTTAAGACAGAAAAAGTCCCGATCACGACAATAAACTTCTCATTTGAATGTATTACTCTAAGCGGAGATGCGTTTTCATTCGAACATGTTAGCGATCAACTTCTTCGCGAACTTGTTAAGAAAATGCAGTACTACTGCACCATAGAGCCTCGACATCTCAGGAATCGTGACCAACATTGTCATCCCATTGATTGGAAGGATCCTAGGCTTACACGAGAAGGGTTTACCCATTTAGATGAGGGGAAGCAAAGTTATCCTGCGTGGCAGTTGAATATCGTTGGTCACGCTCGAATGCACGGCTTCTTCTATGAGAATACGTTCCACATAGTCTGGTTTGATTGCAACCATGAATTATACCCGCGCAACTAAGTGAGGCGTTATGCAAAACAAGAAACAACGTCTAAAACCACTATCCCTCTACGGATTGGACTTGAAAGAAGCCCTGCACGCTATGCTTTCAGTCGATCCGAGGAAATTGAATAAG
>CAZFJT010000061.1:0-9373 GCA_964519135.1 uncultured Syntrophales bacterium
AATCCACAGACGGCGCAACTCTAGCTTCCAAGAATAAACCACTGGAGGACTTTCTGATTACCTGAACGGTCCCCACCGACAAACCCTTTGGAAATATGCCGTCAAGGCCTGATGTCACAATAGAGTCTCCAGCCCTGATATTTGAATCCTTTTCAATGAATCGCAGGATACAGGCGCCATCCATAGAACCTGTAAGCACCGCCCTATCCCTGCTTCTGGCAACTCTGCAATCCACGCTGGACGCGGGATCTATTATCAATAGAGCCTGGGACATAGAACCCGAACTCATAATAACTCTGCCCACCAAACCTTCGTACACCGCCAATGGCATATCTTTCTTAACGCCGTCCTCAAGCCCTCTATCAATGAAGATTGATTGGTAATATCCCAACACATCTTCTCCAATCACCCTAGAAGCCATGGCCTGAAACTGGTACCCTGATTTCAAATTTAAAAGCTTTCGTAATCGCGCGTTTTCTCTCTCATGTATCATTATGCCGTGTATTCGGCTTTTCAGCTCAGATACCTCTCTTTTCAGCTTTTCATTTTCCCGGCTGACCTCCGTTAAATCCACATAGTGGCGCCAAGCCCCTCCTACACTACGTTTCAACGAGCTTGCCCCGGATAATGCGGGCTTGAATATACTCATCAGGACCCTTGATGGAAATCCGGCTTCCTGGGGGCCCAATGAAGAAAACAAAGCCACCAGACACAATCCGGTGAGTAGAACGGCAATCGCTATGTCCCTGGTGGATCTTGCCATTTACTTATCGGGCCTGTCATTGGGCCAAGACGTACCGCATGGCTGAAAAATTATCGAAGACCTTGCCTGATCCCAAAACCACCGTGGATAGAGGATCGTCAGTAACCACTGTTGGTAAACCTGTCTCTCTGCGTATAACCTCATCAAGATTTTTTAGAAGGGACCCTCCTCCTGTAAGCACAATACCGTTGTCAACTATATCTCCCGCGAGCTCAGGGGGCGTGCTCTCCAGGCAATTCTTTATGGTGTCCAGGATTTCCCGCACCGGCTCTGATATGGCCTCAGTTATTTCCCCTGATTTCACTGCCATTACCTTGGGAATACCCGCAATCAGGTCCCTTCCTTTTACTTCTATCACTGATTCTTCTTTTTCGTGGCACGCGCTCCCTATCATCATCTTGATCATCTCTGCGGTCCTTTCTCCTATAAGCAGGCTGTACTTCTGCTTTATAAACTTTATTATAGAGCTATCGATCTTGTCTCCAGCGACCCTGAGTGATCTTGAAAAAACAATATCGGACATTGATATTACAGCCACCTCGGTTGTGCCGCCACCTATATCAACTATCATGTTGCTGGTGGGTTTATTTATGGGAAGGCCCGCCCCAACAGCCGCGGCTATGGGCTCATGAATGAGATAAACTTGACGCGCGCCCGCGCTTTTGGCCGCGTCAACCACCGCGCGCATTTCCACCTGGGTAATTCCTGATGGGATGCATACAACTATCCTGGGCTTTACCAAGACCCTTCGCTTATGTATCTTAACTATAAAGTGCTTCAACATGGCTTCGGTGACCTCAAAGTCCGCTATCACGCCCTCTTTCATCGGCCTTATGGCCTGTATATTGTCCGGGGTTCTGCCAAGCATTTTCTTTGCGTCAGAGCCCACAGCCACAATCCTGGGGCCCCTCCTGAGGTCGGTTTTAACCGCTACCACCGATGGTTCGGACAAAATTATCCCTTTGCCTCTGACGTACACTAAGGTATTTGCAGTGCCGAGGTCTATTGCCATGTCATTGGAGAAAAGCCCTGAAAAGAAGTCGAGGCGCATTCGATGGATATCCCACCATTATAATTCAGCAATATAAGGCCCAGAGAATCTATCAGATAGAAGACGGGCGATCAAGAAATCATTCGCATAGACTGATTTTCATGTAACGATCTTTTTCACTGTTGCCAATGAAGATATATTTCATTAAATTTTTAGTTTTCGGAGAACTTGGTAGAGGCGCTTTAAGTGGTAATTACGTTGACAACAACAGCCTTCCGCTCTATGATCAGCGATCTAGTTTCGGGACTCTGAAAGGAGAGAAGCGTGCTGGACTTAATGCGTAAACACGCCCGTTCATGGATCATTAAATTGGCCCTTGGCGCCATTATTATAGTCTTTGTTTTTTTGTATGGATGGTCTGAGCCACAAAACACAAGAGACAACTATGTTGCAAAAGTGAATGGAACAATAATATCCGCTGATTACTTCAATTCTCTTTATCAGGCGGAGCGTGAAAGCCTGAAGCAAAGGTATCAGGGCAAATTGCCCAAGGGGCTCTTGAAAAAGCTTAACCTCGAGGAAAAACTCCTGAGAAGGATGATAGACCAGGTCTTGCTATTACAGGAGGCTCAGAGGCTCGGTTTTTTTGTCACTGAAGCGGATCTTAGGAATGACATTCTGGGGGATCCAAGATTTCAGACCAATGGCGCGTTTGATGAGAGGCTCTACAATGCTTTTCTTAGGGCTGTGGATCTATCGGCCACATCATATGAGCAATCAAGACGACAGGACCTGCTACAGGATCAGGTGGTAAATCTTCTCACTGACGGTATAAAATTCGACGATGGCGAGATTCGGGAATTCTGGCATTATCAAAATGATAAGCTTGAGCTGATGCTACTTGTGGTTAAGCCGGAATCCGTATCAGATAAAGAAGTAGAAGATCCTAAGGCTCTGGAGGCTTTTTTTGGCAGGAACCAGGAAGACTACAAGATACCGAGAAAGTATAGTGTGGATTACGTTGTTTTTTCATGGAAAGACTTAGTGGAAAAAATAGAGGTCTCAGAAGAAGAGGCAAAAAACTACTATGATTTCAATCCATGGGATTTTACCATCCATGAAAAGATCAAGGCCAGTCATATACTTGTTAAATTCCCCCAGGACGCGGATGACCAGAAGCTTAAAGAGATCAAAGAAAAGGCCGACAAGATCAGAGAGAGGATCGTTAAGGGAGAAGATTTTGCCAAGGTGGCCAAAGAGGTCTCAGAAGATGACGCCACCAAGGACAAAGGTGGAGAGTTGGGCGTTTTTTCACGGGGTTCGTTGAATGAGGATCTGGAAAAAGCCGCTTTTGAGCTTGGAGAAAATGTCGTTTCAGAGCCGATCAAGACCCCATTGGGCTATCACATTGTTATGGTACAAGAAAAGAAACCTGAAAAGACACTTAACTTCAAAGAATCCAAGGAAGAGATAATCTCAAAACTCAAGGCTGAAAAAGCGCGATCCAGGATTAACATAGAAGCGGACGATTTTTACGAACGTGTTTATAGATCTGAAAATCTTGAATCAGCGGCAAAAGATTTTCAGTTTGAACTAAAAAGCGCCGAAGACGTTACCTTGGATACCGGCATACCCGGAATGGCGGCCGGCAGTGAAGTTGTAGAAGAATTGGCGGCTCTATCAGCAGGTGAAATATCCAAATTACTAAGAGTTGGTGAAACCTTCGGGGTTTTCAAGATTAAACAAATCTTCGAACCAAGAATACCGAGCCTTGATGAAGTGGAAAACCAGGTAAAAAGGGACTTCCTTCAGGCCAAGGCCAAAGAGGCGGCGATAAAAAAGGCTGATAAAATAATAGAAGAAATTGAGAAATCACCCGATAAATACAAAGAAATAGCTGAATCTAATGGACTGGAATGGGAAACACTGAGCCCTGTGTCAAGAACTGTGGGTTTAGTTCCAAAACTAGGGACATCCCCAGAAATTCAGGACGTTCTTTCAACTATATCCTCATCCGCGCCGCTCTATCCAGAGCCGGTGTCTGTTACGGAAGGTATTGGACTGATAAGACTAAAGAAGTTGAAAGAGGCTGATAACGCGGAATTTGAAAAAGAGAAAGAGGCATTCCAGGGATGGATAACCCAAGTCAGAGCCACGGAGTATCTAAATAGCTGGCTAAAATTATTGAGGGACAGATCCAAGATCGAGATTCATGACAGATTCCTATGATCATCAAGCGCTTGTTTTAGTTCATGATTCGGAAATATTCTCATTACGCGTTTCGCAGGGAGGAATTGGAACAAATTCCGGTTTCAAAATATTTTATTAATTTGAGCCCAACTTCTTAAAAATCTGCGTAAAAGGGCTTGACATGACTATGAGGGCTTGTTACTTTGTCTGGTGACGCGGGCATAACTCAGTTGGTAGAGTGCAAGCTTCCCAAGCTTGATGCCGCGGGTTCGAGCCCCGTTGCCCGCTCCAGTGAGTGGTGAATACCACCCGGGTGATTGCCCCGGGTTTTTTATTATCTGATTAGAGGCGTTGGCGGACAATTCTTGCTCATACAATCTACCGCAGATCATATTAGTTCCATTTTACAAACTGTGGAAGCCTGCGCTAATGTATTGGCTCGATGCTAAGGCGGCCTCAAGATATTCTTGAAACAACCGATAGGGGTTAGCCATTATTGAAAGGGCTGATGTAAAGTGGATGCATATTCAAAGGTTCAGCGCAAACTACCCTATGGGAAATATATATAATGCCCGGTGATCTAGTAAAACATTTGTGGACCATCATCGAACCGGTTTTAGAGCCTGATGGATTTGAGCTGGTTGAGGTGGAATTCAACCCACAGGCAAAAAAATCCATCCTAAGAATCTATATTGATCATCCCAAAGGGGTGACAATTGATGATTGTGAGCTGATGGGCAGACAAGTTGGGGCATTATTGGATCTTGAGGATCCATTCCCAGGCGCCTATGATCTTGAAGTTTCATCACCAGGTATAAACAGGGTTTTACGAAAATCAAAGCACTTCGCGGATTATACTGGGTCTCCTGCAAGGATAAAAACAGTGGAGAAGATCAAAGGCAGATCAAATTTCAAGGGCATTCTGGAAGGGGCGTCGGAATCCTCTGTTCAACTGAATGTTGACGGCGCAACATTCCAAATAGAGCTGGATAACATAAAGAAAGCCAGGCTTGATTTACCAGAGGAAGATCTCTTCCGCAAAGGCGCAAAAAGGGGCGCAGCCGCGACAGGGGAATAGTTATGGGACAGAATTTGAACAGAATGATCGATCAGGTGGCCAAGGAAAAGGGCATTCAGAGGGACCTCCTGGTTGAAGCTTTAGAATCCGCTCTGGTTTCAGCGGCAAGAAAAAAGTACGGAATAAAAGCTGATCTCGAGGCCCAGTTCAGTGACGAAACTGGTGAGGTTGAAGTTTTCCTTTTCAAGGACGTTGTTAAGGAAGTGGAGGATGAGTCAATAGAGATCGACCTTGATACGGCAAGGCGAGAACTTGTCCCGGACGCAGAGATAGGCGATCAATTGGGCGTAAAGATGGATACCGAAGGCTTTGGACGCATAGCCGCTCAAACAGCCAAACAGGTTATTATACAAAAAGTTAAGGACGCTGAACGGGAAAATACCTATACTGAATACAAGGATCGTAAAAGCGACGTTGTTACGGGCATGGTACAGCGTTTTGAAAAACGCAATATAATAGTAAACTTAGGCAGGGCTGAAGCAATACTCCCTTTCAGTGAACAGATACCCAGAGAAAACTACAGACAAGGCGATAGAATCAGGGCGTTAATACTCGATGTGAGAAGAACCCAGAAGGATCCACAGATCATACTGTCCAGAGCCAATCCGGCTTTTCTTGTCAAACTCTTTGAGCAGGAAGTGCCTGAGATAGCTGAAGGAATTGTCCGAATAATGTGCGCGGCAAGGGAGCCTGGCCAAAGGGCAAAAATAGGGGTGAGATCCTCTGACGCCGACGTGGATCCAGTAGGCGCCTGCGTGGGCATGAAAGGTTCCAGGGTTCAATCGGTTGTTCAGGAACTGCGAGGGGAAAAGATAGATATAATTCCTTGGAATGATGACGCAGCCCACTTTGTGTGCAACGCCCTTCAACCCGCAGAGATTTCCAAGGTCATCATCGACCAGGATTCAGCTACCATGGAAGTTATTGTGGCTGATGACCAGTTGTCCCTGGCAATCGGCAAGAGAGGACAGAATGTTAGACTTGCGGCTAAACTCACAGGCTGGAAGATAGACGTCAGGAGTGAATCCAAAGAGGAAAAGATCACAGGCGAATCATTTGAAAGGCTTTTGGCTGTTGAAGGAATGGATGAGGAAACCGCCACGATACTCTTCGACAATGGATACAGAAATCCTGAGGATATAGCCAGAGCCACACTGCCTGAATTGACAAGCTTTATAGGTATAACAGAGGAAAAGGCGAATAACTTGGTGGCCGGCGCCTTCAGGTACTTGGCAAATCCTCAAGAAGCGTCTAAAGAATATAGCGATGACGAAGAATCCCAGGAGGATCTCACTGGGAGCAACGAAGAAGACGAACAAGACAACGAAGATGGTCTCAAGCTCAAGGCTGATGCGCAAGAGACCGAAGAACACGACGCGCAAGAGCCCGCTGAAGACGATGACGACGATCCGGCCAATGAAACGGCCAATAGCGCGGCTCCGCTCGCCTCAAATGATGAGACTGTGGAAAGTGGCGCCTCTGTATGATCAAAGGGCATGTGGCTATACGACAATGCGTTTGTTGCCGAACGCGGCGTCCTCAAAAGGAGCTTATCCGAATAAGAGAGAACGGATCCAAAGTGTTTTTGGAAAATACAGGCGCAAATTACACAGGCAGGAGTGTTTATTCCTGTCCCAAAGAAGAATGCCTAGAAATGGCTTTGAAGAAGAATCGACTGGAGAGGGCTTTACGAAAACCGGTATCGGTGATCCCATCCAAGGACGAAATTCTGAAAGGGCTTGAAAACAAGGGGTAACTGGATGACCGTTTTGACCGTTGGGGACTTGGCCAAAGACTTGAAGGTAAAGAACGAAGACCTGCTCAGGCACCTCGTGACAATGGGATATGAGGTGGAAGGTCCCGACAGTACAGTGGAAGCCGGAGATACCGCGGAACTGAAAGAGAAGCTTGTGGAGGCTCTGCCCCAACAGGAAGTGGTGGAAAAACGTATAAAACCCACTGTGATAAGGCGTCGCGTCAGAAAAGGCGCGAATGAAAGAAGAAGCCGATCCAAGGAACCGGATTTTGAAGCGCCCGCTGAAGAGGACTCTGAATCCGAGGAAGACAATGCGCTGGAAAAAGATTCCAAACAGGTTGGAGAAGCTACTTCAGCCCCTGAAGTAAAGGATCGGAAAACAAAGAACAAACATAAGTCCAAAACCTCCGGGAAAAAGGCTGCTTCCAAGGCCAGAATAATTGAGCCTGCAAAGATAATTGAAAAGCCCCTGGAGCAGGCGCCCCAGGAAACAGAAGCTCAAGCCCCTAAGGAAGTCAAGACCCAAAAAGGCGCCAAGAAATCTCAAACTCCGGAAAAAGAGGAAAAGGAAGTTCAGAAGACCGAGAAGGCCCCGGTTGAACCCCAGGCGCCTGTAGAAGCCGAGGCGCCCGCGGCGGAGTCAGATGAACCAAAGTCTGTGGAAGAGACCAAAGCAGTTGAAAAACAGGAAGTTGAACAGGACGCCCAAGCAAGCGCGGAACCTGAGAAATCCGCAAAAAAGAAAAAGAAAAAAGACAAAAAAATGCAGCCTGCCCAGATCATTGGAAGAGTTGAACTAAAAACAGAGACCGTGGAGGAACCTGCGCCTAAAAAACCCGACAGGCCCGAAAGACCGCAAAGACCCCAGGCGACTCCGCAATCCCCAACGAGTCGCGCCCCGTCAAAGCCATCTGATATCATTTCTCCAATGGAAATGGCCCCCGCGCCTGACCAGGGGGAGCGTCGTAAAAAGAAAAAGGGGAAAAAGACCAAGGACAGAGCCGATGAGCCTGTGGATAACACCCGCTCGAACGTGCGCAGAAGAAAAGAAGTCCTCTTTCACAAGGATCTTTATGATGGATCTTCACGAGGCGGCCGTTTAAAGGGAAAGAAAAAGAAACCCAAACCGCGGCGCACGGAAGTAACTACTCCAAAAGCTTCCAAACGCAGGATCAAAGTCCCGGAAGTTATTACAGTGGCAAATCTTGCCCACAAGATGAGCGTTAAGGCTGCCGAGTTAATCCAGCAATTACTCGGGATGGGAGTAACAGCGTCTCTGAATGAAGGCGTTGATTATGAAACCGCTTCACTGGTCGCGGCCGAACTCGGCTATGAGGTGGAACCCACAGAACAAGACGAGACTTCACTCATGCCCGCGACTATTCAGGATTCTGAAGAGAATCTGGTAAACAGGCCCCCTGTGATTACCGTAATGGGGCATGTGGACCACGGCAAGACGTCCTTATTAGACAAGATACGGTCTTCCAGTGTAACTGATGGCGAGGCCGGTGGAATCACCCAACACATAGGCGCATACAAAGTGAAACTGGCAAAGGGTGAAATCGTTTTCCTCGATACCCCGGGTCATGAGGCGTTCACGGCAATGAGGGCCAGAGGCGCTGAAGTTACTGATTTCGTAGTTTTGGTGGTAGCCGCTGATGATGGTGTTATGGAGCAGACCAGGGAAGCCATTAACCACTCGCAGGCCGCTAACGTGCCCATAGTGGTTGCTGTGAACAAGATTGACAAGCCCGGAGCGGACAGGGATCGCCCAGCCAGGGAACTCAGCGACCTTGGCCTTATACCTGAGCAATGGGGCGGGGATACCCTGTTCACCTATGTGAGCGCAAAGACCGGCGAAGGCATCGAAGAGTTCATGGAGGCAATACTGCTGCAGGCCGAAGTGATGGAACTTAGAGCCAATCCGGATAAATCGGCCACAGGAACTCTTGTGGAAGCCAGGCTTGATAAAGGGAAAGGCCCAGTGGCCACTGTTCTTATAAGAGAGGGCACCCTCAAATTGGGAGATCCATTTGTAGCAGGCGTTCATTACGGAAAAGTAAGGGCCATGATCGACCATGAAGGACAGAATCTGGAAATAGCCACACCGTCAACCCCGGTTGAAGTCCAGGGCTTCTCAGGGGTGCCTGAAGCCGGGGATCTGTTCACTGTTGTATCAGAAGAGAAAGTGGCCAAGCAGATCGGAACCCAGAGACAGCTTAGGCAAAGGGAGAGGGATTCCCTGGGCGCTTCGCCGGGAGGAGCGTCACTTGAAGATCTGCTCGCAAGGATGAGCTCAGGGGAAGTGGAAGAACTGAACCTTATCATCAAAGGTGATGTTCAGGGTTCTGTGGAAGCCCTTAGTGAGTCACTATTATCAATACCTTCAGACAAGGTTAGGATCAAGATCATTCACTCTGGGGTAGGAACGGTCACCGAATCCGACATAATGCTTGCCGCGGCCTCGGAAGCCACTGTTATAGGTTTTAATATTAGACCTGCGCCTAAAATATCCCAGTTGGCTGAAGACAAGGGTGTGGATTTAAGATCCTACACAGTAATTTATGAGGCTATTGAGGATGTTAGAAAGGCCAT
>CAZFJT010000061.1:9383-10179 GCA_964519135.1 uncultured Syntrophales bacterium
GCCATGGAAGGCCTTCTGGCGCCCATTGAAAAGGAAGTGGTAACCGGAAGGGCTGAGGTAAGGGAAGTATTCAATATCTCAAGGATCGGAGTAATAGCCGGTTGCTACATCAGGACCGGAAAAATAGAGCGACCCAACAGGGTCAGGCTACTCAGGGACAATGTTGAGATATACGATGGTAAAATATCGTCCATGAAGAGATTCAAAGAGGATGTGAAAGAGGCTGTGGAAGGTTTTGAGTGTGGAATAGGACTGGAGAACTATAGAGACATCAAAGTCGGGGATGAGATAGAAGCTTATTCTGTGGAACAAGAATCAGACACATTGTGAGCGTGTGGTTCCACTTGCTTATGGCCACCACGGAAAACGCTTACAAGAATGTATTAATTTACCATTTGTATTCACTTGTAGCTGATACGTATTTTGCTTTGTAGATACTTGTAATATATAATTATTAGTCTTCTCATTCTATTGTAAGCCCTTTTATAGCGCCAATGTAATCCGGTGGATCAGTTTACATTGGCAATACAATATAAGACTCGGCTTATTGAATAAACGGGCGGATCATGAGAATACCCGGTACAATTGACGGATTGGATAACCCGGTATCAACAGGAGACGGACCTGGGGACACCAGTCTTGTTGTGGGAGTTGGTCTAATGAAATTGTTGGTTCATAATTCCAATTCCCTAAAAGCTAAGCGTAAAATAGTCAAGAGCATACTTGGTCGTGTCAGAAGCAAATTCGATGTATCGATCGCTGAGGTGGATCACCAGGACAAATGGCGCCTATGCTC
>CAZFJT010000062.1:0-7142 GCA_964519135.1 uncultured Syntrophales bacterium
GGAGATAAGCGACTCCTTGGGAGAATTGATACGCAAATAGGAGGAATACAGGCTCTAAGGGGCAATTTGGACGAAGCTCTGAAAGCTTTGGCCCCGGCTGGGAATGATCTCAAGGACACTGATGATAATGAGTACCTCGCTCTGAATCTAAGGTACATGGGCGATGTCTTTACTGTAAAAAATAGATTTGAAGACGCGACAAAAGCTTATTCCCAGGCCATGGAGACTGCTGGGAAAGCCGGATGGAGTATACTGGAAAACATAATCTTGACCCGCAAGGCGCTGGTTATGCTGGATATGGAGAGGCCCAAAGAAGCGCTGAAACTGATATCAGAGGCTCTGGAAAAATTTCAGGACGAATCTGACCAAAGGTTTCTTGCCTGGGCCAAAACAGTGGAAGCAAAAATCCTCATAACTGAAAACAAACTCGAAAAGGCCGCTACTATTCTCAAAGAATGTGAAAAGCCGCTTGAAAAGGATGAAGCCAAGATTTTCAAGATTCTATACCATCAGGTCCGGGCCCTGGGTCTTTCAGCGTCCGGAGAACTGGCAGACGCGGATGAACATATCTCAAAGTCCTTGAAAATAGCCAATGAGCTCAAATTGGCGCCAGCAGCGTTGGAGTCCAAGATCATACATGGAACGATTTGCTCGAATACAGGCAGATTGTTGGTAGGGCTAAGGGAGACTAAAGAGGCTATTGACAAGGCCCGGGAATTTGAAGCCTCGAAATCCATGGCAAGGGCCATAATGGTAAACGGCCTACTGAATCTCGCGGCAAAGAACTTCTCTCAAGCTTACTCGGACTTTGACGCCCAGTTAAACGGTAATAATGACATACCCGCTTCATGGGGTTTAAAAAAACGTTGTGTTCTATATCGGGGCGAGTGCCTGGCAGAGCTTGGGTTTCCACACCAGGCATATTTAGACGGCAAAAAACTGCTTTCAGAAACAGACCCAAAAACAGAGCCACACTTGAATAATGGGGCCAAGATCCTCATGGCCAAATGCCATGTTAAGGCTGGGGCGCATGAGAAGGCGTTAAAAATATTGAGGGAAGTTATAGGCCCAGTGTCAAACCTTAAGAATCCTCTGCCATTGGCTGAGATAAATATGGTTCAGGCTCGAGTCCTCCAAGCCCAAGGCTATCTGGAAGCGGCTTACCAAAAATGGGATCTGTCGGAAAAGATTCTTGCAAATTCCAATTGCGATGAGACGGCAATGGAATGTCGATCTGAAAAGGTAAAAATATGCCTGGACATAAATAATCTCAAGCTGGCAAGGTCCAACGCTGATTCAAAGTTCTCTGTTTTTTGGGCAAAGGGCAAAGGGTTCGGCGCTTCACAGGACATGGTGATTTCAGATGACGGAGTTCATAGACCACATTTATTTTTGGCTCAGTTTCCCACCAATATTGGACCCCAAGGACCAGGGTCAAAAAGTCATTGGGAAGCTCTTGAATCTGTGGAGATTCCCACCACCCACTACAGATCCGAGCCCAGATTGGGGAAGGACAAGGACGCGGACAGGATAATATGCGGTTACAAGCTAATGAGGGCTGAAGTGAAAAGGGTGGACAATGACCCTGAAAAGGCGCAAAAGATCAGCCAAGAGGCCATTGAGATACTCGGGGATAAACAGCCTGTTAATAGGCCTTTGAAGTATGAATTAGAGCGAACACTTGCCATGTGTTTAGCCGCTCAAGGAAAATTTCAAGAGGCTTGCGATGTTTTTGAGGGAAATGACCTCGGAGACCTTTGGCTGAGAGATTTTTTTTCAGCTATGGCTGTTATGAAAAAGGGCAAACCCGTTAAAGCCGCAAACACGATGGAGAATGCTCTGGCCGAGATGATGGGGCAAGAGAAGCAATTTGGCCTGTGGGACATACATCCTTATAAGCGCAGGGAAAGAGAGAACATATTTGAGGGCCTCATAATGGCCCATATAAGAAGCGCCAAGGCAAAAAAGGAATCCGAGCCTTTTAAGAGAGCCTGGCAAGTGGCTCAAAAACTAAAAATGAGGAGAGTCTTGTACCAACTTTTTGGAGCTTCCAGCGTAGGTGTTCCGGGTTTACCAAGACCTATGGCTGTGGGATTGAGAAACGCTCAATACTTTGAAATCAATTCCAGGCTGCAAAAAAAGGCGGAAAAGCTTCGTGGCTCGCACTCAGTTAAAGGACTGCCCTGGGATAACTCGGAAGGCGAATATGATGGTTGGAGCGTTGAAGATATGTATCAGGCCATTGAGGACAGCAAGGGTCCCTTGGCCGGGATACTAAAATGCGAGCCCCCTTCCGTTGAGATGATAATTGAGAAATTGGGGAAAAATGAATCTTACATATCCTTTCTAGTTACCAATGATAGGGTTTTTGGATTCAGGTTATCTGAAAAAGGCGTGAGCGCCGCGATTGCCAGGGGCGGGCCAAAGGAGCTCATCAAAAAGACCCAATCAGTGATCAGGCAGGCCTCAAATCCTTACAGATTAAGAGTAACCAAGGATTCCAGTGAGCTTTACCAGGACCTCCTGGCCTCTATAGGTTTTAAGCATAAACCCGGTCAAGATGTTGTTCTTGAAGTGGATGGTTTTCTGTGGACCCTTCCTTTTGAAGCTCTATTACCAGGGGAATTCCCCAGTACGTACAAGGAGAGGCTTGCCGCTGAGTTGGTCTTTGACAACTGCTCCATCACAAGGACCACTTCAGCCTTTAGATTCCATGGCCAGAGGAACGTCCGCTCAGGCGCTGAAAGCAAGCGCGGCATTTTTGTATTTGCCAACCCTGAACTTGATCCAATAGTCAAATCAAGGAATGTCCAAGAAGGAACAGTCAAACGGTGGAAAGAATCAGTGTCGGAATTTGTCTCATCTTCAGCTAATAGAGTATGGTCAAGTAAGGATATTATTTCACAAATCATAGGCGCCTCTGGTAAGGCCTATTTAGGCAAGGCCTCAAATGTAAAGGCTTTCCTAGGGGAAGAGACCGTATCGAGCCCAGTGGTTCATTTTGTTGGGCCCGCGCTTGCTCCTGAAATGGGGGTTGGTCATGTAAGGCAGCCGACAATGGTATTCTCTCCAAAAGCCAATGATATATCATCAGGATTTTGCGGTCCGGATCTTCTATTGTCCAAAAAACGTGAGAACTCTGTCCTAACATTAGTATGGCTCAATGAATCCTCATATAAATCTCCTGATGGATTTATTTTGATGATGGAATTGCTGGGGCTTTCAGGTATAGATTATGCTCTTGCGCCCCTTTGGAGCGTCAACAGTAGATATGAAAAAGATTGGGCGCCATTGACGCGGGAGTTTTATAAACTGATCATAAAAGGCGCCGAGCCTTCAGACGCGTATAAAAAAGCCCTTCAAGGAATGGTCGTTGGTGAGAAAGACGATAACGGCAACAGATTAAAATGGGTAAGGTATGCAATCTTCTAATCAATGGACGCCCGCCGGGAGCTTACTTTAATTGAGCTTTCATAGACTGATAGGACTCGGTATAATCCTGGTCACAGTGGCTATAATATGTGGATGCTCCGGCGACCTCACGGGCGGTTGGTCATCCGGGCCGCCAGGCGCCCCAAACAACGTTGAGATAGCCACAATTGGGAATGAGATCCTGTTGAAGTGGCCTTGTGTTAAAGGCGCGACTCATTATACCCTTTTCTGGGGCAAGGAATCGCGAAGATATCAGGGTCTTAAGGATACCCCGGCCTGCTCTATAATAGTGGAGGGACTGGAGCTTGGAAGTATTTATCGTTTTGCAGTCACATCTTGGAATGATAACGGTGAAAGTAATTTTTCTGATGAGTTGACATTCATCTACGAGACGGATCCTGAACAGAGCGCCAAATATATTAAAAAAGGCAATGAATTGATGAAGCAAGGAAAGTACGAGCTCGCGCATGTGTATTTTTCCACTGCAATCAGGTTAAATCCCGAAAATCCTAAGGCTTATGCCAGAAGAGCCACACTGCTCAAGAAGCTGGATAGCATTAATCTGGCTGAAGAGGACCTGAAACGGGCTAATGATCTACGTGATGCTAAAGAGTAGCTTCCAGGGTAACTTTCTTTGTACTATCGAGTATTTTATCAAATGGAATTCCATTTACGCAAATAAAGGATTATTGTAGGTAAATTGGTTATATTTTATATCAGGAGCCCGGATATTGGCTAAGAATAATCACAAAGAAATTGAGACAGAACCCAGGCTTATTTTTTCGAGCAAAACATTAGTTGCAATATTGGCCTTTGTTGCACTGCTGATCCTGTTTAACCCGGTTTCCGGCATTGCAAAGGATGGCAAGGGCGGCAGGGGGCCGACGCCTGTGGAGGTGACTAAGGCCCAGATCAGGGAAGTGAGACCGCAATTGACCCTGATAGGGAATGTGGAGCCTCTCACTGAAGGGGATGTTCATACGGAAGTCAGGGGGTTGGTGGAGAAGTTCACAGTAGAGGAAGGCGATTATCTGGATAAGGGTCAGCTTATTGCTGAATTGAATTCGAGCCAGTTGAACCTTGAGTTGGAGCGCACTCGCCAGGAGAGGGCCCAGAACCGAGTGCTCATGGAAAAGGAAAAAAAGGAACTTGACAGGTTTGAGATGCTTCAGAAATCCAAGAGCATCTCAGCCCAGGACCTGGATCGGGAGTTTTCAGAGGCTGCAAGCGCCAGGTTCAGGTTCATGATGTTGGATGCGGCTGTTAGGCTGCTGGAAGACAGGCTCTCCAAAAAAAAGATCAAGGCCCCGTTTTCAGGATATGTTGTCAAGGAATACACCCATGTGGGAATGTGGCTCCAAAGTGGGGCCAGGTTGATCCGGATGGTTGAGGTTGATCCCATTTATGTTACCGTTCAATTTCCCCAGGGTCATATGCATAAGATCCAAAAAGGCGATTCTGTTATAGTTAATCCCTCTGGACGTCCCAAGGAATTAAAAGGCCTGATATCCGCTATAGTTCCCCTGGGAAACGAAGCGGCCCGGACCTTTCCTGTCAAGGCTACCCTCCCAAACAAAGACCATGAGCTCAAACCCGGTATGCTGACCTATGTGACATTCGGATTGGGCAAACCTCGCAAAGCCCTTACAGTCCCTAAGGACGCGGTGGTTACCACTCCTGAACAAAAAAGGATCATATATCTGGTTAATGATGGAAAGGCGTTTCCTAAGGAAGTGAAGCTTGGGGACGCGTCTGAAGAATACCTTGAAGTGATCGGCGACGGCCTGGAGGAGGGGATTGAGGTGGTAACCGTAGGGAATGAGCGACTAAGACCTGGACAGCCTGTTAAGGTCTTGACCACGGACGAAAAAAAGCGGGCCAAGAGATAACTAATCCCCATGAAGCGTTTGTTTTATTCGCCAAAGGGCTTTCCGATAATGTCCTGGTAGTGGGTTTTCCATGAACATAATAAAAAGATCAATCGACTATCCAGTGTCTGTTAGCGTTGGAGTCTTCCTCCTGGTTTTATTTGGCTTGCTGGCGCTATTCAGCATACCCATTCAATTGACACCTGATGTGGACAAACCGATAGTGGGAATAGAGACCATATGGCCCGGCGCCTCTCCACAGGAAGTGGAAGAGGAGATAGTGATCGAGCAGGAGGACACGTTAAAGAATGTTGAGGGCTTGGTGAAGATGAAAAGTGAGTCCCAAGACTCCAGGTCTTCAATAAGCTTGGAATTTCCAGTGGGAACAGATATGGACTCCGCTCTGGTAAGAATATCCAACAAGCTTGATCAGGTTCCGGAATACCCAGAGGACGCGGAGAGACCCGTAATAATATCAGCCGGTGAAAATACACAGCCAATAGCCTGGATGCACGTGGTCAAATTACCCGGTCATGATACGGATCCTTTAAAGGAACGCAGGTTTTTTGTTGAGAAGATTAGACCCATAATAGAGAGGGTGCAGGGTGTAGCAAAATCCAATGTGTACGGTGGGATGGATCGGATCATGGAAGTGGCCCTTGACATGGAGAAGATGTCGAGCATGGCGATCACTTTCAATGATGTCACCACTGCCCTGAGACGGGAGAATCGTAATGTATCAGCGGGATTCTTTGATGAAGGAAAGAGAAGGTACATTGTAAGAACCGTCGGTCAGTTCCGGTCGCCGTCAGAAATAGACGAAGTTGTTATAAAGGACATAGACTCAGCGCCGATTCGAATAAAGGATATAGGCCGGTCACGTCTGGGTTATGATGAACCTGACGTGATGGTTCTCGCGAGATTCAAGCCCACGATGGTTTTAAACGCCATTAGGGAGGCGGGCGCGAATGTGATGGTGGTAATGGAGGATTTGCGCGCGGCCATCGCAAATGTGAATGAGACGCTTTTAAAGCCAAAGGGCTTGGAAATAGTTCAGGTATATGATGAAACCGATTACATAGACAGCGCCATAAAGCTGGTCCGCAACAATATATTCATCGGAGGTTCTCTGGCTGTGCTCGCATTGTGGCTGTTCCTGGGCAGCATTAGGAGCACCCTTGTTATAGCAACGGCCATACCTGTTTCAATTATAGGCACAATGTTGAGCATGAGCCTGCTTGGGAGAAATATCAACGTTATATCTCTCGCGGGTATGAGCTTTGCCGCGGGAATGGTTGTTGATAGCTCTATAGTTGTGCTTGAAAACATATTCAGGCACATGGAATTGGGAAAATCGCGCGTCCAGGCCGCATTCATAGGGGCCAGCGAAGTCTGGGGCGCTGTCTTGGCAAGCGCCTTAACCACTATGGCGGTTTTTATACCAGTGACATTTGTCAAGGAGGAAGCAGGTCAGCTATTCAGGGACATCGCAATTGCCATAGCGTCCGCGGTGGGTATTTCACTTATCATAAGCATTACACTCATTCCCGCTCTTGCCGCCAGGGTCCTCAAGGTCTCTTCTTCCCAAAACCAATCCAATGGCGCGAAAGGGAATAAGTTCGGGAAATACAGTTTATTGCGAGTGTTTCAAAAGCGCGTCATGGGCCTGAACAGAAAAGTCCTTGGTAGCAGAATGTTGGAAATATTCATAATAGTTCTGCTTACCTCCCTGGCTTTGGGTTCAGCATACTATTTGAGTCCAAAGGCTGAATATTTGCCACAAGGTAACAGAAACTTCATGCTCGGTGTATTAATTCCACCGCCCGGCTATAACCTTGAGAC
>CAZFJT010000062.1:7152-10145 GCA_964519135.1 uncultured Syntrophales bacterium
TACAAGATATGGGATGACATAAAGCCATATTGGCGGGTTGAAAAGGGGTCAGAGAGTGACAAGAAATTAAAGGGTGTGGCCATAGAAGAATATTTTTATGTCGCGACCAGGTCCCAGGTTTTCATGGGAGTAAAATCAAGGGATCCTGAAAAGGTAAGAGATCTATTCCCAATTCTTCAGAAGTCTTTGGGGTCGATTCCTGGGATGATAGCCATTGTGTCCCAGGCTTCTTTGTTCTCCAGGGAGATAGGACGCGGCAGGTCCATTGATATTGAGTTAAAGGGCCCTGATTTGACAAGGTTGGTTGGACTTGGTGGTAGAATCTTTGGCCAATTGATGGGGATAATTCCAGGCGCCCAGATAAGACCTGTTCCGAGCCTTGATTTGGGAAACCCTGAGATCAGGGTGATTCCTGATCGTCAAAGGTTGGCTGCTTTGGGTTTGAACACTTCCAATGTGGGGGAATACATTGATTCCATGCTGCAGGGCAGAAAGATTGACGAATACCTGCTGGAAGGAGAGAAGATTGACTTGAAAGTAGCTGCGTGGCCGCCCTTTATTAAAAGAACCCAGGACTTTATTGATCTACCCATAAGGACTCCCGCGGGTGAACTGATAACCTTGGATGAGGTGGCGTCCATAGACCTTGTGGCAGGCCCGACCCAAATAAACAGGATTGAAAGACAGAGGGCCATTGAACTCCTAACCATACCACCTCCGGAAATACCTTTGGAAGAGGCCATGAACAGGGTCAAGACCCAGGTGGAAGAGCCTTTGAAGAAAGAAGGAGCGATAGGTGGGAGCTACTCAATGACACTCGCCGGGACCGCGGATGATCTCACAAAGACCAGGAAGGCCTTTCAGGGCAATTTCCTTTTGGCCTTGCTCATAACCTATTTGCTTATGGCGGCCCTTTTTGAAAACTATCTATATCCTCTAATAATAATGTTTTCAGTGCCAATGGCCACAGCAGGAGGGTTTATCGGTCTTTA
The DNA here is from genome assembly GCA_964519135.1 of uncultured Syntrophales bacterium. Lineage (GTDB taxonomy): Bacteria > Desulfobacterota > Desulfomonilia > Desulfomonilales > Desulfomonilaceae > CAZFJT01. Next base: position 8,145 of record CAZFJT010000062.1, read on the forward strand.
CATGGTCAATAAATTCGTGGCGACTCAGCCTATGGATATTCTCACAATGCTCGGTTTTGTGATTCTTGTGGGAACAGTGGTAAATAACGCAATTCTGATCGTACACCAAGCCTTGAATAATATAAGGGACTATGGAATGGCCACAAGGGAGGCCCTCCTTGAGTCGGTCAGGACCAGGGTGAGGCCGATCACGATGAGCACGCTCACATCAGTGATGGCTATGCTTCCTTTGGTGATTTTTCCAGGAGCTGGTTCAGAAATGTACAGGGGCATTGGTAGTGTTGTAATAGGAGGGCTCATGCTCTCGGCCATATTTACCCTGTTTTTGATACCAGCCCTCACAAGCCTGGTATGGAGATCCAAAAAGGAAGCGCAATAAACCCGTAAAGGATAGAAAACGTGTGAAGATTTAAAATGAGCGATTTGCCAATAAGTATAAATAAGCTTTATATGGATCTGTTTTTTGCATTATGAGGATTGATTTGGATGTATATGGTCCATTTAATAGTATCCGCTTATTTAATCCTAGTATTTGCCGAGCTAATCAGAATCGGTTTATTACTTGTGACTAATCTTCGTTCACAAGAGACATTGCCCTTAGATACTCCAATGGTTAAATCCCAGGCGCCTCCCAAGGTTTCCGTCATAATGCCGGCAATGAATGAGGAAGATTTCGTGCAAGCCTCCGCGCTGTCGGTAATCGGATCGGACTATCCCGATTTGGAGCTAATATTAGTCAATGACCGTAGTTCGGACCGAACAGGGGAAATCATAAACGAATTGGCCAATAGATACGAAAATATCCAAGCTCTCACAATTACAGGGCTACCTTCAGGATGGACCGGAAAAACACACGCCATGTTCCAAGCCTCAAACAAGGCCAACGGAGCGATCCTCCTCTTTATGGACGCGGATACCTTAATCAGTGTTGACGCTATCTCCAGAAGTGTGGAAAAACTCCTCAAAGATGATATTGGAATGTTGAGCCTGCTGCCAGGCTTCACAGAAATGGGCTTCCTTGAAAAGGCTGTTCATCCCCATTTGGCTCTGGGAATCGCTTACTTCAATCCCCTGAACAAGGTGAATGATTCCAAGAGTTCATGCGCGTTGGCGTCAGGTTCTTACCTTATGCTTACAAAACAAGCCTATATTAAGTTGGGGACTTGGAAGAAATTCAGAAAAGAGCTGACCGAAGATGTCGCGATGAGCAAATCAGCTAAAAAAGCAGGCATAGGTTTAAAAGTTATTCGGGGGGGGCAGGTGGCGCGCACAAGGCCATTCGGGTCATTGGCTCAAATCCATGCCTTCTGGAAAAGGACCTTTTACGGGGCCTTTGAAAGAAGCCCCCTAAAACTTTTAAGGCTGTCAATGAACTACATAACCCTGGACCTGCTGTGCTTTTTTCTGCTGTTTTCGGGAATCGCGCTTGTGTTATCCCAGGCTACGGTTCCTGTGAAAATAATATTTCTCCTTTCCCTATTGGACTTGATTATAGTGTTGGCGCCATTCAGTCTATTTCTTAAACAAGACTCCATTTCTTGGGTCTATGGATTGGCTTTGCCCGTGGCTTCAATTATATGTTCATGGATCACAATCAGCGCATTTTTGTCGGCTCTTTGTAACACCGGTATTAAGTGGCGTGACTCAAGGTACAGATAGGGCGCCGTACCAATCACTTGACGGCTCAAACGCATCTCTGATAACATCGCCTGATATCATTAATTGAGGAAACCCCTTACCCACGCATACGGGAATCCTCAGCCCGCCTATTTTGCGCATGTGCGGATGTTCCAAATTGATCGCCGCGCTATTTTGAGGTCGAGACTAAATAGTCCGGCCAGGGATTGAGTGTCATTGGACAACAGGGGGGCGGTCATTGAATCGGAGCATCAATTCTTTATGGGCCGGGTTCCATAACTTGCGAACAAAAGGAGACTTCTCCATGGCCTTGTCGAGGAATAGGGGCGCACTGGCGTTGATTCTGGCTATTTCATTCCCTCT
>CAZFJT010000063.1:0-10142 GCA_964519135.1 uncultured Syntrophales bacterium
TGGGAGGTCGGAATGAAATTTCATTTCATTCCGTGTTTTATTTCGAGAATCACTACAATTGTCCCGGCTCTATAAATAGACCCTCAGATGATAAATGAGTTCTGTTTTAACAAAGTTTTTCAAAAAATCTCAGTTTCTCATCTAGAAACTCGTCCTAGCGCGAGTGATATTAACGCATATTGATGGCCGTCAATGATGAATATTAGCCGAAAACTCCGCCAGAAGGGCATTATCACAATTGTGTAAATGATTGAAAAGCAATCACAAAGCATGTGAATTACACATATGACAGAAATTTTCCTGTTGAAATTTAGATTCCACTTATTCCGTATTCTTGAATTCAGGCCATTTTCCATAAAAGGTCTTTTTTTGGAATTGGCATGGTTATTGCTATAAGTAATGTCAACTGGCGCAGCAAATAGTCAGCCCCCAGACTCATCTTGTTTCTCTTGTTATCCTTACAGCGATCTTTTGCGGTTTATTTGTATCTGACCCTGAAGTGAAAAGTCTGCGCCAGCCACACACCATTTTGTTTTAAAATACCGTGAATAAATGTAAATAGTTGATAAATTAGAATCATTAGTTACTGTGATCTAGAAAAGTATTCGGCAAGAGACAATCCGACGGCCTTATACCGGCTGCTATAAATCAGGACATATAATGAGCCGGATTGCGAAAGACTGTGTGGCATGATTCATCATATTTCTCCTGCCACTTTAATGGCAGCCAAGATAATGCTTTCATGAATCCAGTAACCACGATCTTTCATCCGGGTAAGCTCCTTTCCCACGTCTTTGATTAATCCTCGCTTCTTTGCTTCTACCAGGATACCGGCGGAGCCGATGACATTCAGTTCGTAAACTCCACGGGCGATTTTTCTCGCTTTTCGATCGTCGATGAGAGCGTAGTAGGCGTCTGTTTCTCGTGCAAGTTGGATTACTGCGGCTTCTCCTTCGCCCAGAGACGAACCGAGCAAGGCTTCCATGGGACGAGCCAGTGATAGTCTTTGAATCCACGAAGCGCTCTGGTAGGCTTGGATGCCTATTCCGGATTTTCCACCTTCCAGTATTTCATTGTGGACCGCTTCAGGAACTAAGATTTCCTCAAAGATTGATCGGAGAATCTCCAACCGGTCTATCATAGCCAGAGCGATCATGGGACCGGTGTTGGATACCACTTGCCCCTTCACGGCTCTATCCTGTGGAATTCCGATTCAATTTCTTCTGGGTCCCAATGAACGCTAAAAGAGCCGTAGTGTTGGCAACTCAGCAAAAAGGCAACGCGAGAGACTCCTGCTAAGGACGCCGCTTGTCCGGACGTCAGCCGCCCCATCTCGTAGAGTTTCATTGCCAGAGCTGTCCGGGCCTCTTTTTCAAAGGACTCCGGACTAAGGTTGAGCGTAGCCGGTATGGACTCATGATATTCTATCCGAAAGGTTCTCATGGCTTGCTCCATATTTGTTGAAGGCGATTATCACTATGCCTATTGAGACAACCGAAGGTCAACAAGTCTTCCAAGTTCATTATATTTTCCAATCAGAAATATCTTTGGTTTATGAATATTTAAGACTGTAAATGATAATGAAAAACACATTTACCAAATGCCATAAAATATAGGAGTTTTTTGGGAGGGGTCCCGGGAAGGACCTTTTTGCAAAAAAATCCTCCCTGGGTATTCGGTATTCTTAAACTCTTTCTTTGAATTCCTCGCCCAATAGACCTTCGGGTCGTATGAGCAGCACTATAATTATTACCACAAAAGCGAATGAATTCTTAAAGGCTATGGAGATATAGCCTCCGGCCCAGGCCTCAGTGACCCCAAGGATCAGGCCTCCAATGATTCCCCCAGGAAGGCTGTTAAGCCCACCGAGTATTGCGGCTGCAAAGCCTTTTAAAAATGGCTCCAGCATGAAAAAAGGATCCAGAATCAACGCGGGCGCTAAAAAGAGCCCTGCCAATACACCCAGAAACGCGGCCATACCCCAGGACAGGGCTAGAACCCGTCTGGTGGGAATGCCGAGAGTTTGGGCGGCCTGAAGATTCTCGGATGTGGCCCTCATTGCCAACCCAAGTTTGGTTTTCTGCACAAGCCCATAGAAGACTATACACGCCACCAGGCTTATAATCAGTGTTCCAAGGCTCAATTGGTTTACATAAACCCCTTTTATGAATTCGTACACCTTGAATTCAGAGAGTGGAAAGGAAAAGGTCTGAGGCTGGGTTCCGCCAAAGTACACTACAAGTCCCTGAATGATCAAACCAAGACCCACAGTGAGAATAATTTGGCTCAACTGATTTGCGTCGCGCCTTTGGGCTGGGACCAATATCGCGAAATAGAACAACATGGCTATTACCGCGCCTCCTGCAAGGCCGAGAATAGCCGCGGCAAAAAAAGGGAGATTATAGGATAGGCCGAAAAATGCTATAAAAGTCCCTGCTGTGGCCAGATCTCCAGCCGCAAAATTTAAAATCCTGGTGGATCTGTATATCAAAGCCAAGCCAAGGGCAACCAGGGCGTAAACTCCGCCTGTGGCTAGTCCTGAAAACGTGTACTGAAGGAAATTCTCCATAACAAAGCCCCGCTTATTCGCTTATGTCGCTATTGGCAATATCGCTCACTTAACTATATCTAATGTCCAAATATCAATGGAAGGGCTAATCCCTTGCATTTTCCAGATCCCTTAAGCTCTATCTGAATGGCCAATTGCTGAAGTAGAGCCTGAATTTCATCCATCTGCCCGCCAAGCCATGGGGCTCAAAAATCAGAACAATCAGTATGGTCACTCCAAAGACAATCGGCGCCATCTCCCTGTACGATCCAAGTATTTGGGGTATGAGTATTATGAAGGCCGCGCCCATTATCGACCCTTCCACAAAGGCCAGCCCGCCTATAATGACCGCTACGAATATTTCGATTGCGCCCATAAACGTGAATATTGGCATATTGGGTTCCACATGACCCAAAAGCAGAGCGTACAACGCGCCCTGAACACCTGTATAGAATGAGCTGATCGCAAATGAGAGCAACTTGTACCTGGTTAAATTCACCCCAGCCACCTCAGCGGCTATATCATTGTCTCTTATGGCAATAAAGGCCCTGCCCATATAAGAAGACACAATATTATAGGTCAAAATTGTAAAGGCTAGGCACAAGAAGAAATTCAAATAAAAATAAAATGTTGACTGTGTAAGCCCCAATATGGGCGCCAATTTTGGTATGGCCATGCCCATCCTGCCGCCTGACAGGGTTTCGGAATTTACGAATATCTGGAATACGGCTATTCCAAATCCCATTGTCACAACAGCAAGATAGGGACCTTTAAGTCTCAATGAGGGAAATCCCACAAATATCCCGAATACCCCTGCCATAAGACCAGCAGCCACAACTGCAATGGGCCACGGCGCCCCAAGACCCACCACGTGGCCGAATGTAAAGGCGCCAATGGCAAGGAATCCAGCCTGACCAAGGGAGATAAGCCCGGTATATCCTATGAGTATGTTCTGTCCCATTACACCAATGGAATAAATGGCGATCAAGGTGGCCAAATAGATCCAGCGCTCAGGCGCGTAATAGGGTAAAAAGAACAGGGCCAAGACAATGGCCAAGACCCATAATTTGGTCCAGGTTCTTCTTATGAGTTGAAGATCTTCGCGATAGCTTTCAATGAGATCCATATTCCGGCCTTCTTTTAGTACATCGATTCGATCAAATCAGAATAACGCTTCTCCAAAAATCGGCGCTTCACCTTTTTTGTGGGAGTCACATCTCCATCCTCTTCATAGAATCTTCTTGGTAACAATCTGAATTTCTTAACACTTTCAACCCTGGATACTGTTTTGTTCACATTGCTCACTTCCCTGTCAATCAGTTGGATTATTTCAGGATTCTTTGTGAGATCTTCAAATGTGGTAAAAGGAACGCGATTGTCTTGCGCGTACTTGGTTACATTGTCTTCATCTATTAGTATCAAGGCTGTGAGATATTTCCTTCCGTCTCCAAGCACAACCGCGTCTTGGACGTACGGACTGAATTTTAATTTGTTCTCTATGAACGCGGGGGTGATGTTTTTTCCTCCGCCTGTGATGATAATGTCCTTTTTCCTGTCCATTATCTTCAGGGCGTTATCCTCCATCAATCCAACATCACCTGTGTACAACCACCCATCCTTAATTGTCTCTTCAGTGAGCTCAGGCGCCTTGTAATAGCCTTGAAAAACTCCGGGTCCCTTGGCGAGTATTTCCCCGTCTTCAGCTATCTTTACTTCAATATTCTTTATGGGCTCGCCAACAAAGCCCCATTTTGGGATGCCTTGTCTCTGGCAGGTGATCACCCCTGAGGATTCCGTTTGTCCGTAACCTTCCCTAAGGGGAATTCCAAGGGCGTTATAATATTCGAACAACTCCCTTGAAGCCGGGGCCGCGCCGCATATGGCCCATCTGATCCTGTCAAAACCCAGTTGACGTTTCAGATGGTACAGAACACCCCAATACATGGGCCAGTACAGAATAGACCACTTTAGTCTATCCGATTCGTTTTCAGCTCGAACATACTTCAGGCCTACGCCCACAGCGGCCTTATATAATTTGCGTTTTACAAAGGTGGAGTCTGACATTTTGATCTCTATCATGGATGCGAATTTTTCCCATATCCGCGGAACACTGGCAAATATTGTGGGCGAAACTTCCCTGAGATTTAAAGCCAATGTGTCCATGCTCTCCACAAAATTCACAGTTCCTCCAGCCCACACTGATTGGAAAAAGGAGACCAGATTTTCGAATATATGAGCCATTGGAAGGTACGAGATCATTTCATCATCATCTCTGGAATCGAGAATATCCATAAAAGCGTCGGTTATGGCCAATATATTTCCGTGTGAGATCATCGCGCCTTTGGGCCGGCCGGTTGTGCCTGATGTATAGATTATTATCGCAGTGTCGTCCGCTTCCAATGAGTCGAGGGCTTGACTCACGGCATTGGGTTCTTTGTCTAAATATTCTGAGCCGAGATCCAAGAATTCTTGAAAATAAATCAACTTTTCATGCTCGAATCCCCAGAGACCCTTTGGATCCCATATGACCACCTTGGTGAGATTCAAATCCGGCAATGCCTCGAGAACTTTGTCCACCTGTTCTTCGTTTTCCACAAATAGAATTTTTGCTTCTGAATGATTGCAGATATACGAGACCTGATCAGATGCTGAAGTGGGATATATCCCTGTGGCCACACAGCCCGCGGTCATTGTTCCCATTGAGCAATAAACCCATTCAGGCCTGTTGTCTCCCAGGATGGCCACCTTATCGCCTTTTTTAAGGCCAAGGGCCATTAAACCCGCGGCAACCTTTTTTACAGTATCAGCGTACTGATTCCAAGAGATCCTGTTCCATATTCCGAATTCTTTGCGTCTCAGGGCTACCGCGTTCCCTCTTCTTTCAACCTGGCGGAAAAATAGCTCTGGAAAATGTTTTGCAGCCTGTTCCATTACCAGGTCCTCCTTTTCTTGTACAAGCGCCATCCTTTGGGTGACGCGGCCTGTTCTCCTCCCAGGCCTAAATAAAGCTCCTGAACGTCCTCGTTAGCCGAGAGCTCCTTTGCATTGCCCTCCAAAACCGCTCTGCCGGCCTCCATTATATAACCATATGTTGCTATTTTCAGCGCCATTTTAGCGTTCTGCTCAACCAGGAGAATGGTGGTCCCAGCCCTGCTTATTTCCAGAAGAGCGTCATAAACCGTCTTGGCCACCAAAGGCGCCAATCCAAGGGAAGGCTCATCCAGCATCAACAGCTTGGGCTTTCTCAATAAGGCTCTGGCCATAGCAAGCATTTGTTGCTCTCCGCCTGATAATGTCTCTGATTGCTGGTTGGACCTGGATTTGAGTATTGGAAACATCTTGTAAACACTATCCAGATCGCTTTTTACGTTCTTATCGCGCCTGCCCCATAAACCGAGCTCAAGATTTTCCTTTACTGTAAGCTCCCTAAAAAGCCCCCTGTCTTCAGGCACGTAAACAATGCCCAGCGCGGAAATGTGCTCAGGCGCCATTCTCTGGATCTCTTTACCTTCAAATTCTATGATTCCTTTATTGGGCTGGTCTTTGATCAGGCCGGCGATTGTCTTGAGCAGGGTGGTTTTACCCGCGCCATTTGGCCCAAGGACGGCAAATATCTCATTTTCCTTTACCTCCAGAGACAGGCCATGGAGGGCGTAAATCCTGTCAAAATATAGGGTCTCTATATTCGAAATCTTAAGAATAGGGGGCATCTGCTTTTCACCGTAAAATCATTTTATTGAAATATAAATCTATGGCCAAAATGTGAGATTAACGAATCAATCCTCTCCAAGGTACGCTTTAATAACAGCAGGATCACTTTGAACGGCTTCAGGCGCGCCCTTGGCGATTTCCAATCCAGAATCCAGGACCACCATTCTTTCAGCCAGTCGCGAAGCTATTCTGAGATCATGTTCAACCAGCAGAATCGCTGCTTTGTACCTTCCTCGAATCTCAGTTATCCAATACGCGAACTCCTGCTTCTCCTCTGAGGTCAGACCGGCTATTGGTTCGTCCAGCAGCAGAAGCTTTGGCTCCATTGCCAGGGCCCTTCCAAGCTCCACCCTCTTTTGCACACCATATGGACAATCCGACACATGTAGTTTTCTATGGGCCTGTAGGTCCAGAAATTCTATTATCTCCTCCACTATCGCCCTGTGACGAAGCTCTTCCTTTCGCATTCGCAGGAACACCTGGGCGGGATTTTTCTTGAACATCAGGTGTCGGCCCAACATAAGATTATCCAGAACCGACATATGCATGAATAGTCTAAGGTTCTGAAAAGTTCTGGCCACACCCCTTTTGGCGATCCTGTCCGGTGTAAGCCCCAGCAGGCTTTGCCCTTCAAAGGATATACCGCCGCTATTGGGCTTATAAACTCCTGATATGCAGTTGAAAAGGGTTGTTTTACCGGATCCGTTGGGGCCGATAACAGCGAGAATTTCAGAACCCTCAAGTTCCAAATCCACACCTGCAAGCGCTTTTATGCCTCCAAAGCTTACAAATAGATTGTCTACCTTTAGATGAGCCATTTAATTTCCTGAAAATAGAAGCTTGGATATTTATCGAATTTCAGGGAAAGTTCTCCTAAAAAGAACCCCGAAATCTGCTTGTACAAATCAGGGGAGCTCGAGGGTAGAAACGCGTCTCTCTTCAAACCCTCGCGCAATGCGCCCTATTAAAATCCGTCCCTGAGACGTAGTCATTTAGCCTTTGACAACAGTTAATAATTTCCATGATTCATTGTGAGTTTTTTATTCAAGTCACGGATATTATAAAATATGTATTGGAAAGGGGGCCAAATGAGACCCCCTTTTGTATTGACATCCGTTTCATTTAAAACAGAGGGTCAAAGATGGTGTACGGCTCTAGCGGCACATGTTTGCCATTCTTTGCCTGGGACATGCGAGAAGCGTTCACACCATGATGTCTGTCGGGTCCATATGTGACCGGAGCTCCAATATTATTGGGTTTCCAATCCTTTATCTTTTCCATGCCCTCTATGAACTTGTCCACAGTGAGTTCCTTGCCAGCGTTCTTCAATCCTTCCACAAAGTGCATCATGGACATCGCGCCAAATAGGGCCAAGTACTGCGTGCCTTTGATTTTTGGATTCTATTTAACGAGGAGCTCAGGAACCTTGTCCGCCTCAGGCTCTGAGCCCGGAACACCTGAATTACCTGGCAGAGCTATGTAAACGCCTTCCCATACTTCACCCGCGACTTTGTACATTATCGGGTCCCCAAGTGGAAAGGAGTATATGACCTTGGGTCTGTAACCAATTTTGGCCATTTCCTTAAGAATCAAGGCGCCGTGGGTTGGTGTGGGATTGCATATCACTGTGTCCGCGCCGCTCTCCTTAAGCTTTTGCGCGTGTGAGGCCAAGGCCCGTTCGCTCATTTCAAAGGGAACAGCGGCAACCAGCTCGGCTTTGCCTTCCAACTCTTTTAAAGCTTTTTTGATTCCCTGTTGCGCGTTCTTTCCATAGTCGTCGTTCTGATAGAAGTGGGCCAGTTTTTTGCAATCCAGTTTATCAACAGCATATTTTGTGGAATAGTACGCTTCATCCATATAGTCATTGTAAGCTATGAATACGTATTTAAGTTTTTCCTTTGGCAACTCTGTCCACAACCGCACATTAGCGTATGCCGTAACCAAAGGTTTTTTATTTTCCGCAAAAAATTCTTTTGCTGTTGTGCAAAGGGCTGTGCCCAACACTCCGCAATACGCGAAGACCTGGTCTTTCATTTCCTTTAGATTAGCCACGCCCCTTGTTGGATTGTAACCATCGTCCTTGATGATCACTGATATTTTTCTGCCATTCACTCCGCCCTGATCGTTGACGTAATCGGCCCAGGCCTTCATACCAAGGCCGGTCACACCCCATAAAGCCGCGGGCCCTGAAAGCGGTGTAGTGACTCCCACTACCACCTCGGTATCAGTCACACCTGCGGCAAACACTCCAGCGGACAAAATCGGAATGATGAATAATAGACCTAAGACCAATGCAATCAATCTCTTACCTGTCATGGTTACCCCCTTGGGCGCCTTTGGGTCCTGTTGTTAATAAATAACAACAAGATGTTTATGGTTGTTGCCATGTTGACTGTTATTACCTTAGCCGCAGATTCCTATGTATAGCCTGTGTGAATTTATCTTGAAAAACTAATATCAGTAGCTTTTTATCCATTGTTTGCAGGGCAAATTACGGCCCATGAAAATCATGTTTTGCGCCAGCAATCACCTTGGAATATTAACTCTTATCGCCAAGGTCATAAAAGGACCCTAGTAATGGATCCATATGATAAATGGTAGGAGATTTTTATAAGTATAAAATACAATAAAGTCCCCTTATGATCAATGTAAATCGTCAAGGGCCACGCAAGGAATCCCTCTATAAGATAATTTTGGAAATAACTTCCTTCATTATCTCTGTTGTTCCTCCGCCAATTGAGAGTATTCTGCTGTCCCTGTAAAGCCTCTCCACCAAGTATTCTCTCATGTAGCCATATCCGCCGTGGATCTGGACAGCCTCATGGCAGACTTTATCGCACATCTCACTGGAGAAGTTCTTAGCCATTGAGATCTCTTTTACACATGTATCACCGGCCTGAATTCGAGCGGCCACCCTATATGTGTACTCTGTGCTGATCTCCACCAATGTGGCCATATCCACCAATTTGTGTCTGATTACCTGGAAGCCGGTCAAGGTTTTGTTGAACGCCTCTCTGACCTTCGCGTAATTAAGGGACTCCTCATAGGCCATTTGGGCTGTTGTATTGGCCATTAGCGCCAAATAGAGCCTCTCCTTCTGGAAATTTCTCATTATCCCATAAAATCCCATGCCTTCCTGACCAAGAAGGTTCTCAACAGGGACCTTCACATCGTCAAAGGCTATTTCAGCGGTGTCAGAGGCCCACCATCCCATCTTTTTGAGCTTCTTGGAAACAGTAAAGCCCGGGGAGTCGGTCTCAACCACAATTAAGCTCACACCCCTGTGGCCGTCATCACTGGTTCGCACTGCAAGTGTCACATAATCCGCCCTGGCCGCGGACGTGATAAAGGTCTTTGATCCGTTTATTATGTAATGATCACCATCTTTGACCGCCCTGGTCTTGAGATTTCCCACATCCGACCCACCGCCAGGCTCGGTAATTCCAAGGGATATCACCTTATCTCCATTGATTATCTGTGGAACGAATCTCTCTTTTTGCTCTTGTGTTCCAAGGGCCAATATTGGGGGCAAGCCTATTCCGTGACTCATCAAGCCTGCCGCGAGTCCACCTGAGCCGGATCTGGTAAGTTCCTCGGTTACCACCACTTCATGGAATAAATCAGACTGGAATCCGCTCCATTCCTCTGGATAGCAAACACCCAATAGCCCTATTGCAGCGGCTTTTTTGTACAATTCCCTGGGAAATTCGCCGGCTTCTTCCCACTCGTCAATATAAGGTTTGATCTCTTTTTCCACGAACTTTGACACTGTTTTTCTGAGTATATCGTGGGATTCAGTGAAATAGCTCAAATTCGTTGTCATTGTATTCCTATACCAGTTCTCAAAATTAAACGCGAAATGGCTCATAAAAATATGCCCATA
>CAZFJT010000064.1:0-7709 GCA_964519135.1 uncultured Syntrophales bacterium
CGCCTATTTGTGATAGCCTCGCAGCGGCTTTTATCATGGCCTTGTTGAGGCTCGCGGCGCCTGCTGATCCTCCAAAGATCAAGATATTGAATCCACGTTCATTTTTTTTGGAGCGATTTGCGGTTTCTTCAAAAAGATCCGCTCTTATGGGATTCCCGGTTATCATCGTCTTTTCAGGATCTGTCTCAGGTTCGGTGCCTTCCCAGGAAATAAAAATCCTGTTCGCTATATTGGAAAGCAGGCGATTCGCGGAACCCATCACTGAGTTCTGTTCTTGTATGGCCCTGGGTATCCTCATAATGTATGACGCAACAACAACAGGGGCTGAAGCGTAGCCCCCAACTCCCAGTACAACATTGGGCTTGAACTGCATTAGCAACAATATGGATTGAGCTATACTTAAAGGAATTTCCATCAAGCCTTTAACTGCGTTTTTTATGCCTGTCCATTTAAGGCCCCTAACAGTTATGAAACGAACATTGAATTCCGTCCCGGGTATGACCCTGGCCTCTATACCCCTTTTGGATCCAACAAAAAGGGTCTCGCATTCCTGATCGAGGTCTTGCAGGGCCCTGGCCACAGCCAAGCCCGGAAAAAGGTGCCCTCCTGTGCCTCCTCCTGCGATAACTACTTTCATTTGGAGGCCTCCGAATAGCGGCTGTCAGATTGGCCTGTAATAGCCATTAAAATTCCAAGACTGGCAAGGGTTACGATCATGGAGGTCCCGCCCAGGCTCAGTAGAGGCAAAGGAAGGCCTTTTGTGGGCAATACTCCCATTGCCACTGCAATGTTTACCATCGCCTGTAAGCCGATCAATGTGGTTATCCCGAAAGCGAGTAGCTTATTGAATTGGTCTTTGGACCTTATGGCCACAGAAAGGCCCCTGCAGATTATCACGTAAAACAGGGTTATTATAAAAACCACCCCAACAAGCCCAAGCTCTTCTCCGATAACCGCGAATATAAAATCAGTATGGGGCTGGGGTAAATAGAAGAGTTTCTGAATCCCTTTGCCTATTCCCACACCCCACAGGCCTCCACATCCAAACGCGATTAAACTCTGAATGATCTGAAATCCTGAATCAAGAGGATCACTCCATGGGTCAAAGAATGTTTTGAGTCTTGAAAGCCTGTATTGGGCGCTCATTGCAAAATGCAACAGAAACGGAATACAAAGGACAAGGCATCCCAACATATGGCGAAATCTGACTCCAGCCACGAACAACATTAAAAAACCAACGAAAGTGACTATAACAGCCGCGCCGAAATCCGGCTGGGTGAGCAGTAATAGAGCCACTGCGCCTATTACCATGAGATTGGGAAGGAATCCGGTTGCAAAATCTTTGATCCCATCTCCCTTGCCGGATAGTAATGAAGCAAGATAGATTATCAGGGTGATTTTGGTTAGCTCAGAGGGCTGAAAAAAGAACCCAAAGGGCAATCTTATCCATCTCTTGGCGCCGCCCAGCTCAACTCCTACGCCAGGCACAAACACCAGCAAAAGAAGAACAATTCCCAGAAACAATCCTATGGAGCTCATACGCTTCCAGAATACCGGATTGACCACTGAAAATAGATACATCAGGGCAAGCCCCACCAGCATGGTCAGCCCCTGTTTCTTTGTGTAGTAAAACCCGTCCCCTAATTTGCCCGCGGCTATTATGTATCCCGCGGACGTGACCATGGTTATGCCCATGGCAAGTATGAGAAATACCACCGCCAAAAGGAACGGGTCCGGTCCAAATCCTGTATTGACCACTTGATACTGCTTTTTGGCTCGGGCTTGATCCATTGGTTTACATTATTCCCATATAATTGATCTGAAAGCCGCTCCGGCCTACAACCGACCGGCGCAATACTCTACTGATTGCCTGAATCCTCGCTTTTCTCAGGGTTTCCCGCTGAATCAGAGCTGACTACGATCAGCTTTACATTTGGTTTATAAGGCTTTGCGTTAGGAAATCTCCCAGGCAACTCCTTCCTGGCGCTAATTTCCTTTTTTTCAGAAATCCTTTTTCTCGATCCAGTGAATTCGCGATCTCCCAGCCACCTTGCCCTCACTTCAATAATTCTCTTTCTGCAATGTTTTTTTGCGCGTGATTCACTGGAGTTAAATTCGTCCATTATCGCCTCCCTGATCATCGGAGCTTCAATGTGCTTATGGCCAGCAACGCGAAGAATATGGATAAAATCCAGAACCTCACTATGACCTTTGGCTCCGGCCATCCGCTCAGCTCAAAGTGATGATGAATGGGGGCCATCTTAAAGACCCGAGTTCTTGTTAATTTGAAATATCCCACCTGTATGATTACTGAGAAGATCTCGAGCACGAATATACCGCCCACAATCGCCAATAATATTTCGTTCTTTGTAACCACAGCCACTGTGCCGAGAAGTCCGCCCAGGGATAGAGATCCAACATCGCCCATGAATATCTCTGCCGGATATGCGTTGTACCAAAGGAAACCCATTCCAGCGCCCAGCATTGCGCCCAGCACAATTGAGAGTTCCCCTGCGCCGGCTATATAAGAAATTTGAAGATATTGCGCGAGCTTCAGATGTCCGGCCAAATATGAAAACAGCAGGTATGTGGCGCCTGCTATCATTACCGAACCTATTGCGAGCCCATCCAGGCCGTCAGTAAGATTTACCGCGTTTGAAGCGCCTGCTATTACTATGGCCGCAAAAGGGATATAAAGGATTCCAAGATCCGGAGTGAAATTCTTAAAAAATGGAAACGCCAATGTGGTCTTGAATGATGGATCCCACCATAGGTAAGCGCCAACAAGCAGGGCCACCGCCATTTGCATTGCCAGCTTGTTTTTTGGCCTAAGCCCCCTGTGACTCTTTCTGGCCAATTTTAAGTAATCATCCAAGAATCCTGTCATGCCGTACGCGGCTGTTACCAGAACCACTATCCAAAGATAAACATTGTCGAGCCTGGACCAAAGCAGAACAGAAGTGAGCAGAGCGAAGAGTACCAGCACGCCTCCCATTGTGGGAGTTCCGCTCTTGTCAAAATGGGTCGTTGGGCCGTCCTCCCTGATCATTTGCCCTATCTGGAAAGCCCGTAAGTAGTCTATAACAGGCTTGCCCAGAATGAAACATATCATCAACGCGGTTAAAGTAGCCATTACTGTACGGAATGATATATACCTGAACACATTGAACAGGGACACTTCAGAGGCGAAAGGATAGAGAAGGTGATAAAGCATATTGTTTTCCGAATTTTTTAGTTTCTCGATTTAGCCATTGTTCACAGAGTTCAGGCCAAGGTTTCAGGAATAATTTTATAAGTCTTTAGGCTGTCAAGCCGGATCAAAGCTTTCAAGAATCCGGTCTGCAATTTCCTCCATTGCCATGGACCTTGAGCCTTTTACAAGTATGGTTCCATAACTATCCAGTTCATCTTTTATGGATAGCCAGGCGCTTTGTTTATCCTGGCAAAGTATTAAAGCGTCTTTTCTGTTTTCTGTGTTTAAAAAGCCCTTTCCAAATGATTCACAGTAATCGCCCACAAATATGGTCTTTGTTATTCCCAGGCCTGCGGCTAAGGCGCCAAGGTCCTCATGGAGCATATCTGAGAAATCACCCAGCTCCTTCATGTCTCCTAGAATCGCCAAGGTGGTCGAAGAATCAGCCATTAATTTCAAAGTCTTTAATGCTTCAGCCATTGATTGTGGATTTGCGTTATAACAATCGTAGATGAGCTTTCTGTCATCAGACAAAGGCCTGACATCCATGCGCCACTTGAAAGGCCTGAATTCCTGAAGTCCATGTAAGATTTCGTCAATGGATATACCTACCGCGTGACACGCGGCTGCAGCAGCGAGAGCGTTGATTACGCTATGAAACCCGGGAGAATTAACTGAAACCCGATGTTTTCCCAAAGGGGACTGCATTTCAAATGAAACCATTTCCTTTTGTTCTATGTTAATAGCCCTAAAGTCCCCTTCCTGAATCCCAAAGGAGATGGTCCTTATATCAGAAGAAGCGATAATTGGCTTGAGATATTCATTTTCCGCGGGAGCGATCAATACTCCGCCTGCCTTCAATTCAGATGTTATCTTGAACTTTTCCCTGGCCACATTCTCAACAGGGCCCAATCCCTCAAGGTGGACCGGCCCCACTGTGGTAATTACTGCCACATCAGGGGACGCGGCCTTGCTGAGAAGCTCCATCTCCCCAATGACATTTATTCCGGCCTCCACTACCGCCAGATCATGATCAGGGCCCAATTTGAGAACAGTCATTGGGAGGCCCACAAGATTGTTGAAATTCGCCTCTGAAACAAGGGGACGACGCGACCGTCCCAGAACGGCCGCAATCATCTCCTTAACAGTTGTTTTGCCCGAAGAGCCGGTTACCGCGATCAGGGGGATGGGATATATTCTACGGTGGGATGATGCAAGGTCAGCTAGTGCTTGGTAGGTGTCCCGCACCTGGATCAGGACACTTTCGGGGGGTAATTGGTGGATATCCCTGTTGGTATCGCGGCAAACTAGGCTTCCTCGGGCGCCGGCTTCCAGGGCCGGTATCAAAAAATCGTGTCCATCGAATGACTCTCCTACCAGTGGAACAAAGAGATCTTCAGGTCTCACGTCCCGTGAGTCAGTGGTAATTCCCAGGAAATCTCCCCTGGGCGCGCCACTTAATAATTGACCGTGAACCGAGTCGAGCACATCCGATATTCTGTAAGGTCCGGAATCAGCCCTCATGTGCGGCGCCTCCTTCCGGAACTGTTGCCTGGATATTTTGGTTTCCATATATTTTTTCAGGACCAAATCTCCTTAAAAGCGCTTCCCTGACGACCTCGCGATCATCAAAGGGAAATCTGACCCCGTTTATTTCTTGGTAGGTCTCATGACCCTTTCCCGCCACAAGCAGAACATCATGGTCGTCCATGATATCCACAGCCCAATTTATGGCTTTCCTTCTATCCTCTATAATTACGATTCCCTTAAAAGTCTCCTTGATCCCAGGGTTAGAGTATTTCTCAGGATCATTTATGATTTCAACTCCCTGATTTTGAACTCCTTGGAGAATATCTTCTATGATCTGTGCAGGCTTTTCAGTCCTGGGATTATCAGATGTTATGATTAAGATATCGCTCCAATTTCCAGCTTCCCTTCCCATGACGGGCCTTTTTGTCTTATCCCTGTCGCCTCCACATCCCATTACTGTGATTATTCTGCCGCTCCAGCCGTTGCGGAAAGCGTGCAGAGCTTTTAGGGCGGTCTTTATTGCGTCAGGTGTGTGAGCGTAATCCACCAACGCGGTTCCTGTGGGGGATTCCACCTTTTCCAGCCTTCCTGGAATCGATTGAATCGACCCAAGACCTTGGCTAATACATTGATGATCCAAATTCAGGGCCTCTCCCACTCCTATGGCCGCTAAAATGTTCAGCAGGTTGAATCCTCCAACAAGCCTGGATTCAAATGATAGTTCGCCCCTGGGAGTCAAGGCCTTACCTGAGATTCCATCCACTGCAAAGCCCACATCAAGGGCTCGAACCTGGCTATCTTTGGATGTTCCATACCCGATAACCGGTATAGGGCTTGGATCATCGCTCAACCTACGCCCATAGGGATCATCCATGTTCAATACTTTAAACTTTGCTCTTTTTTCAGATTCCACAAGCAGCTTTGAGAACAAGATCCGTTTGGCTTGATAGTAATCCTCCAGAGATAGATGAAAATCCAGGTGGTCCTGGCTGAGGTTTGTGAACACAGCTACATCAAAGTGACAATTTTCCAGTCTCTTTAAGAGCAGGCCATGTGAGGATACCTCCATGATCACATGCGTAACTCCGTCCCTGAGCATATCCGCAAGTATTCGCTGCAGATCGGGCGCCTCTGGTGTGGTTCGCGGCGCGGACGTTTCGTTCTGGCCCCACCTGTAATTAACGGTTCCTATTACCCCAGGCTTAAAGCCGGCTTCTTTGAGAATGGATTCCAGAATATATGTAAGGCTGGTCTTGCCGTTCGTGCCTGTAATCCCTATGACCGTCATTGCCTTGCTAGGATGTCCATACACTTCTGCTGACGCGCATGGTAATGCGGCCCTGGAGTCTCTTGTTTCAATCCAAGCCTTAGCTGGGATTCCTTGTTTTGGGTGAGTTTCAGCCAGAATAGCCACCGCGCCCGCTGCTATGGCCGCTGGGATAAAATCATGACCATTCACGCTCTCCCCTGGTAACGCAGCGAACATCCACCCAGGCGCAACCATCCTGGAATCATGGGTTATTCCCACAATATTCTCATTGGGGTCACCATGTACAATGGCGTGTTCCAGGGAATTTGCTATGTCTTTGACAGTGACGTTCACTGGACTATCCTTCAAAAAAGACCGTTACCTTGGCGCCTTCGTAAACCGGCGCGCCTGGTTTGGGATCCTGTTTAACCACCCTGCCCTGGCCTTTGAAAACCATATCGGCCTTTATCTTTGCGCATGTGTCTAAAGCCCTCCTCATATTGAGCCCCATGAGATCAGGCATGATCCATTGGCCTTTTTTAAGGCCTATTTTGATTATTATTTTATTGGCGCCCGCTTGAGCAACCGGCCAAGGTTTTTCTCTGTGGACCAAATGAAGATCCTTATGACCCGACTGACCTCCGCCGTACATTGCGGCAATGGCCTTGGCGATGTTCCTGAACACAGGGGCCGCAATCTTTCCCCCTGTTTTGTGCCTTTTCGAGGGCTCATCCAGCATCACAAAGATCACCATCCTGGGCCTGAGATTCATTACAGCCCCAAGAAAAGACGCCACATAATTCTCTCTGGAATATCCGCCCGTTTTATTGGCCTTTTGCGCGGTTCCTGTCTTTCCTATTATTTCCAATCCCTTAACAGCCGCGGCTTTTCCTGTGCCCCTTGTAACCACTTTTTTCAGTATCTTGACCATCTTCACTGAGGTGGAAGATTGGATCACTCTCCTGGAGGGAGGCCGCCTGTTTTCCATAACAGTTATTCCATGGTTCTTGGATATCTTGGTCATAAGTTGTGGCTGAACCAATAGGCCGCCATTGACTATACCGCAAAAAGCCGCGCAAATTTGAAGGGCGTTAACAGTAACCCCCTGACCAAAAGCTATGTTTGCTTTGGTAACAGATGACCATTTTCCAGGTTCAGGAATGAATCCCCCACGTTCCCCGGGCAGATCCACCGCTGTTTGCAGACCGAAGCCAAAACGTCTCAGGAATCTGTACAACTCATATTTGCTAAGCTTTTCAGCGATTTTTACTGAGCCTATGTTGCTGGAATAAACCACCACCTGCTCCAGGCTGAGCCATTTGTGGGGTTTTGTATCATGTATTTTTGCATCTCCTACTCTGTATAAGCCTTTGTGGCAATATATGCTGTCGCGGACTTTTGCTTTGCCTGAATCCAAAGCAGCAGCCGCTGTAAATACCTTGAATGTGGAGCCCGGTTCAAAGGTATCCACAATTGCCCTGTTTCTCCTGTGATTTAATCAGTTGATAGGCTGCGAAGAGTTGTGACGGACCGATCTCCGACGCAAAATGGCCCGCACCCTGATTCCACACAAAGAGGGCAAAAAGTTCGTCGAGTTCGCCAATGGTTGTGCCCGCCGCGTAGGCCTTTACCAGCTCTCTCGTTGCCTGCCGGTATCGGCCGCCGCCGACGGCGTTTGACAATGAAAGGAGATATTTTGTTTTCTTATCGATGGCGGGATTGTCATTTCCCCATACC
>CAZFJT010000064.1:7719-10111 GCA_964519135.1 uncultured Syntrophales bacterium
CTCCTGTGATCAGCGGAAACTCTATTGAATGTGTTCAAGTTATATGTTGGCCGAACCCCTAAGGCCAGCACTTCACCTGAATCAGCGGCCATAACGACTCCGACGCCCGCTTTAGCGTTATTGAATCTCACCGCGTCATCTAGTTCTCTTTCAACTATGTACTGAATTTTGCTGTCAAGGGTCAGCCAAAGATCTTTCCTGCCCGGACCCTGCTCCATTGCAGCGAACATCACCGGCCTTCCAAGGGCGTCTTTTTGGGCTGTTACCGGAATGGGTTCTGATTTCAGGTCTTTGTCGTAATAAAGCTCCAACCCTTCAAGGCCTTTGGAATCAATGCCTGCAAAGCCTATTGTATGGGCGGCAAGACTTTTTAAGGGATAGAATCGTCTGTATTCAGTGACAGTGGATATTCCGGACAATCCAGTATTTGTAATCCTTTCGGCTATCCCTGGCGCCACTCTTCTTTTTATCCATACAAAGTGTTTGTCCTCATTGATTTTCTTTAAGATATCCCCTTTGTCCATACCAAGGAGTCTGGCAAGTTCCTCCGCGGTTTTGGTCTTCGCGTCAATTTGTCTGGGCCTCGCGTAGATTGATTTCACCTCAACACTTGAAGCGAGCTGCTCACCCCTCCTATCCAGGATAAGTCCTCTCCTGGCCTCCAATTGGAGCACTCTGGTCCGCTGGCGGTCTGCCCTTTTACGAAGTCTCTCCCCATTGCTTATCTGTAGCTGATAAGCCCTGGCAATGAGAGCGACTGTTACCAGAGCGAATATACCGGCTACAATGGCGATTCGTATGGATGTCCAGTCTACTTTTGACGGTTCACGGTACATGAATAACCTTGCTGATAGGTGGAAATATTAGTCCTGCTTGTTCCCTTGCCTTTTTTTCCAGATTCGCGGGCGCCTCTAAAGAAGCCAGCTCCAGTTTCAATTCTCTCTTTCTTTTTTTAAGATCATTGTTGATGATCTCGAGCTCGGTGATTTCATAGCCTATTTGAACGAGCCGCATTCTGCTCCACACATAAAATAGCCCCACAAAGAGCACCGTAGCAGCGAGGATCACGACCAAGACGCTTCCAGCCCTGTCCCGGTTCTTGAATCGCAGGTCCCGCAATTGCCCTGACTGTCCATTACCTGACATGAAGACTGAGTTATTATCTTCATTTATTTGATTTACTATGCGCTTTTTTGGTTGCCTCTTTTTCAAGGTTTCACCTCAAGGACACGCATCTTTGCCGATCTGGCCCTGGGATTGGTTCTCACCTCTTCTTGACCGGGCCTCATAGGTTTCTTTGTTAAGATTCTCCATTTATCGGAATTTTTTGCCCTTTCTCTAAATGAGATTTTCACTGCTCGGTCTTCTATGGAATGATATGAAATCACACAGAATTTGCCACCAGGGGCCAATATTTCAGGTATATCTTCAAGGGCTTGCTCCAAGTTTTGAATCTCTTTGTTCACAGCTATTCTCAATGCTTGAAATGTCCTGGTTGCAGGATGAATCCTCTTTTCTGTTCTTTTTACAGCTCCTTTTATCACTTCCGCCAAGTCCTCTGTTGTCTTTAATCGGCCCTTGTCCCTGGCTGAGCAAATAGCCTTAGATATTCTTCTGAAATACCTTTCTTCTCCATATGTTAAAATAATTTCTTCAAGTTGTTTGACAGACGATTCGGATATTAGTTCCCAAAGTGTAAGCCCAGCTTCTGAATTAAACCTCATGTCCAGGGGACCAGGCGCTTGAAAACTAAATCCCCTTTCTGGGTCTTCCAACTGGTCCGAACTAAGGCCCAAATCCAAAACCGCCGCGTTTAAGGTCTTAATCTCCATCTTTTCCAGAACCTCTTTCGCATCCTGAAAACCCGCGTGTATAGCCGTGAATCTGGCGCCATATTCCGAGAAACGATCTTTCGCCTTATCAACCGCTCTTTTGTCCAGATCAAAGGCTATGACCATGCCTTTGGGGTCTGTTGCCTCAAGTAATCTACTGGAATAACCTCCGCGACCAAGTGTGCCATCCAGGTAAACTCCGTTTGGGCTCGGATCGATCCATTCGATCATCTCATTTAGTAAAACCGGAACATGCAAACTTCAGCTCCGCGTTAGAACCACACTGCCTTTTCTGGGAAGGCCGGTTTCATTTGCTATAGAGCATTTTCTTGATAAACCGTTGAGCTTCACACAACAATTCTTGCGCAAAGCATTCATAGAACCAGACAGTTCTATTGTCAAGCTCTTTTTAACTTGAAATTTTAGGTGCTATTGATTAAAATAATTGATTTTTGATTAACTCATGTAAGCAATAGATAATATGATCAGACCTTTGTCTTATACAAACTCCCATCGCATAAAAGCGACAACGAAACATGAAAGTCATCGGCTGTTGTTAA
>CAZFJT010000065.1:0-10090 GCA_964519135.1 uncultured Syntrophales bacterium
TATTATGGACATATTTTTATGAGCCATTTCGCGTTTAATTTTGAGAACTGGTATATTTGATACCAGCGTATCAACTGAATAGACTTTCAGATTTATCCAAGGCCTTTGATAATTGAGCGAACACTTCCTTTATTTTATCAAGGCATTCCCTGGTTTCTTCTTTATTCTGCTTCAAGGCTACGCTTTCAAGCTTTTTCGCGGTTTCCATGGCCCTCTGAGCCGACAGATTCCCGGCCATGCCCTTTAAGGTGTGGGCCGCCCTTGAAATAGATTCATAGTTAGCCTCAGCCAGAGCGTTTTCCATTTCATGGAAGATCCGCTTATAGTCGCTCTGAAAAAGACCGGAGATTTCGTTCAAGAGTTCATGGTCATCGTCCAGTCTCAGCATAAGGGAGTCCAGGTCCAGTATTTCAGAGTTAATCGTCCCACCGGCTGAACCATGGGCCGTAGAATCTCCTAAAACCGTTGCTTCTAACTGTGCGATCAATTCGTCCGGCTTTATGGGCTTGGCAATATAAGCGTCCATGCCTGCGTCCAGGCATCTTTGCTTGTCTCCTTTCATAGCGTGGGCGGTCATGGCGATTATAGGCGTATGTGCGCCAAATTTCCTTTCCCTTTCCCTGATCTCAATTGTCGCGGCAAGTCCATCCATCTCAGGCATTTGCAGGTCCATGAGGATTACGTCAAACGAGCCCTGGGCCCATTTATCAATAGCCTGCTTTCCGGTGTCCGCGACCTCCACGATATGCCCGCTTTTTTCCAAGAGCTTGACCGACAACTTCTGATTCACAGGATTGTCCTCAGCCAAGAGAACTTTTATCTTCTTTCTTTTTTCCCTTAAAAAATGGCCTGTAATAAGAGGAGTAATTCCCCCACCCGCGCCTTGCTGGGTGAGAATTGTTGATAGAGCGCTGAATAACTCGGCCTGATTTACCGGTTTTGTTAAATATCCGTCAATACCGAGTTTCGCGCACATGGCCGCGTCACCGCGTTGCCCGGAAGATGTCAGCATGAGCATGCGCGTATCTTCCTGCCCTGGTTTTTGCTTGATCTCTTCCGCCAATTCAAAGCCGTCCATTACGGGCATCAATGAATCGATCAATATGAACTTAAAAGGATCTCCTTGGGCGATAGCCCGGTCTATTTCTTCTATAGCCGCCTTTCCCGAGCTAACTGAAACCGGCCGCATATTCCAGTTCAAACAGGCCTCATGAAATATTTTTCTGTTTGATTGATTGTCGTCCACTATCAGAACCTTTATACCATCCAGACTGGTCAAGATCTTTGAATGTTCAGAGGTCTCAATATCCTTCTGAATTCCAAGCTTTACTGTAAAATGAAAGATACTTCCTTTTCCCAGTTCACTTTCCACCCATATTTCGCCGTCCATCAATTCGATTATTTTTGCGGCTATGGCCAAGCCCAGACCAGTCCCTCCATATTTCCTGGTATAAGAAGAATCCGCCTGTTCAAAGGCTTCGAATATCATCTCTTTTTTATCAGGGGGTATGCCTTGTCCGGTATCCGTAACACTTACATGGAGTTCAATTTCCTTATCGTCCATTGACAAAGGCGCCGCTTTTACCACAACTTCACCATCATTGGTGAACTTTATCGCGTTTCCCACAAGATTCACCAATACTTGTCTCAGCCTCCCAGGATCACCCACTACCGCGTCAGGAGCGTCGGGCGTCACATCATAGATCAATTGCACTTTATTGACGTGGGCCTGCAGCGCCAGGGAATTCATGGTGCTGGCAAGGCAATCCCTGAGATTAAACGGTGTTGGATAAATATCGAGCTTATCGGCTTCTATCTTTGAAAAATCCAATATGTCGTTTATCAATGTCAAGAGCGACTCAGCCGAGCTTTTGACGGTTTCGAGGCATTCCCTTTGCTCGTAATTCAATTTTGTATTCAGAGCCAGTTCAGTCATGCCTATAATACCGTTCATTGGTGTTCGAATTTCATGGCTCATGTTGGCCAGGAACATACTCTTGGCCTTACTGGCCTCCTCAGCGGCTATTCTTGCGTTTGCCAGATCAGTCACATCTATTACGTTCAGAATGGCGCCCCTGTAAATTTCCTTCTCAAAAACCGGCTGGACCCTCATGAATACGTGCATCCCAAATATTGATCTACTTACTTCATATGCCTTTCTATGACTTCCCCGTTTGTACTGCCCAATCAAGTCCCGCAATTCAGTCACACCTTTTGTAACAGGATGCGCGTCCCAAAGTTTGCGCCCTACATATGCCTCTTTCTTCAAAGCGGCTTTTTCCAAGAACCAATGATTAATCTCAGTGATCTCATCATCCGCGTTTACCACGACCACGCCTTCATCCATTCCCTCAATCATGGATCTGAGCTTGCTGGCCTCTTGTGAAGCGGCTTCCGACGCCTCTATCAATTCAGTGACATTAACAAATGATTCAATAAAGCCGGAAGGTCTTCCATCACCATTGTCTTCAAGGCGATTAACGTTCTTTAGCACTATTAGATCCGGCCCGTTCTTGGTTCTTATTCTGCTCTGACGCCTTTGAATACTCTTTACACCATTTCTCAGTTCAAGGCATCCCTTGCCGCACTCCTCTCCGCAGAAATTTCCGCAGGGTTCTCCAACCACTTCATCTTGCGAAAAGCCTGTAAGTCTTATGAACTCTTCGTTGACACTGGTTACTAAGCCATTGGAATCCACTGTGAATATTGCGGTCGCGGCTGTGGACAACACCTGTTTTTGAAATTCATTGGCCCTTATTAGTTGTTGTTCAATATACTTTCTACCGGTTATGTCCTCAAACAGTCCTTCTATGAATTCAACCTCGTTGTTCTCGTCAAATATGGCCCTTGAGTGGAGGCTGGCCCACATTGTGGAACCATCTTTGCGAAAACACTCTATTTCGAAATTGTGGACCATATTGTCCGCTTTAAGACGATCCAGTAATTCCCGTCTTCTTTCCGGGTTAACATAGAGCTGAACGCGCATGTCTTTTATATAATTCATAAGCTCATTTGCGGATTTATAGCCTAGTATTCTGGCCATAGCGGGATTGGCCTCTATGAATTGACCTTCTTTTGTGGACCTGTAAATGCCCTCCATCGCGTTCTCAAAAATCATTCTGTACTGCAATTCAGATTTGCGTAGGGCTTCTTCGGCCTTCTTTTTTGTGGTAATATCACTAACGATGCACTGATAACCGTTGATGTTTCCCAGGCTGTCCCGTCTGGCGGACGCGTTTACCAAACAATGCAGTTGATCCCCATTAGCTCCTGTGCTCTTGAATTCAAAATCCTTGATGTAACCATGCTTTTGTACTGTTTCCACAAATTCCGTTCTGATACTTTCATCCAAGGCATTGCTAAATAGGTCTTCTCCAACCACATTTTCCCTGTCAAGACCGAACAAATCGCAAAAAGATCTATTTGCAGTGATTATTTTAGTATCCAGGCTAGTTAATGCTATACCTTCCCTGGAGTCTTCAAAAAGAGATCTGTACAAGGATTCACTAGCCTTAAGAGATCCTGTGACAGAAAAAACCTCCTTACTGGTTTGGCTCGCTATCTTTGCGGAAATTATTAATCCGATCACCATCACCAGTAATGATACCAACATTATGCCCCTAATGATCGGCAACACATGGTGATCTTCTTTTCTCAAATCTATTACTAGACTCAGTTCCAAATCTGAGCCTGGAATAGGCTTCCATATTGAGAGGTATTTGTTTCTTAGGTCCGATATATAGCCCTGGGTTCCACCACGATTTAGCTTGGTGAAGATCTTTTTCAATTCAGCGTCTTTTAAGTTCGGATCATCAATATAGGAAAGGGTGGGTTTGCCCTGGTTGGTTATAAATGCGGCGGATATGGACTCATGGGTGTTAACGGCTTTTTCTAAAAGCTCGAGCATGGAGATCCTGTCATCCCATTTGACTATCAGCCTGGCGCTTTCAGCCAAAAAATCGTTCATGGAACGGTAGATTAAAACCGCGTCTTCTCTATGTGTTTTTAGCGAAGACCATGAACTGAAAATGGCTAGAATAATAATAAGAAATCCTGTGGGGATAATTAGCCTGAGGAAAGTCTTCCTTTTGATGTCCATTTGATCATTAACCGAACTGTAAGGAATATATTATGCGCCCTCATTTATAATTTTTGTGACAAGTTCACTTATTTGGGCGGTATTGTAAGGTTTTGGTAAGATACCAGAAAAACCGTATTTTCTTGGATCCGCAAGGATCGGGTCATTAAAATATCCACTGGATACAACGGCCTTGATCTTTGAATCCAGTTCCAAAAGGATTCCCATGGCCTCTTTTCCACCCATTCCCCCTGGAACAGTAAGGTCCATAATCACCAGATCAAATGGGGCGCTGTTGTTCATGGCCTTTTTATATTGCTCAATAGCCTCTTCACCGCATGAAGCGGTAATCACATCGTAACCCAGAGTATCAAGGAGTTCGCTTAAAAGATCCAGTATAATCTCTTCATCATCCATAACAAGGATTTTACCCCTACCAGGAACCACCGTTCCCTGGATGGTTGAATCCTCGTCCAATTCCGTTTCTGAAGCGGGCAAATAAAAATAGAACCTTGAGCCGAGCCCCAATTTGGATTCCACTCTTATCAAACCGTCATGTTTCTGAATTATGGAATATGAAGTGGCCAAACCCAGTCCGCTTCCTGTGTTCTTTGTAGTGAAATATGGATCGAAAACCTGTTTTATATGTTCCGGGGCTATGCCGCACCCATGATCCGTTATGGAAACCAAGGCGTATTTTCCTTTTTTCAAAGGGGAGTCCCCTTTACCATCAATGAAAACATTATTGGCTTCCACTTTTATCACGCCTCCTGAAGCCATTGATTGGGCTGCGTTTATCACCAGATTGTTTATTACCTGACCTATTTGGCCCTCATCCATGACCACCTTCCAGAGATTCTCCTGCAATTTGAATTCACATTTTACGTTTGATCCCCGCAAAGCAAATGAAGCGCATTCCATTAGGGTGTCGGCAATAGAGGCAATCCTGCGTACAGGCGAGCCACCCTTTGAAAAAGTGAGCAATTGCAATGTGAGAGCCTGGGCTCTTGTGGCCGCTTTCACTGCGGCTTTAAGCCGCTCTTGGGCCTTATTGGCGCCGGTCAGTTGCGCTGAAGCCAATGATATGTTCCCCAGGATCGCTGTAAGCAGGTTATTGAAATCATGAGCAATACCCCCGGCCAATATTCCCATGGACTCCAATTTCTGGGCCTTGAGCATATCATCTTCATTTCTTTTTTTATCCGTAATATCTCGTTTTAACCACCAAAATCCCATCAGATAGTCACTTGACACATTGCCTATCCATGTGTTCTCGTAATGGTTGGGCCTTTGTGATTTCTGTTTTTGAAGGGTTTCAAAGGACCAAATAGGAAAACCGTTCTGGGCCCAACTATGCGGCGCGCTGACCTGCTTTTCCTGGTCTGTTATTAACCCCCCGAACTGTGTTCCTACCAATCTGTGAATGTCGTTATCATTATACACCCTTGCAAATTCCGCGTTTCCATCAACAATTCGCGCCTGCCAAAGGTGAAAAACAGATTCTCTTACCGGCGCGTTTAAAGGCAAGGGTTTAGTCAAAGAGAATTCCGCTATTCCAATGGGAAATATATTAACGAGTTTTTTGTACTTCTGTGTGGTGGATAGTTCTTTCTGCGCGCTGAGATTCTCTATTTGAACGAGCACCATGAGTTCAGAGCCCAGCCTTATGGTTCTTAGATGCATTCTCCCCCATATTTTTGCGCTCCCTATTTGGGCCGCGCCTTCTCTAACCCCGGGAATTCTTCCGGTGTGCACCCGTTTGAGCAAATCTCTACCGTTTTTCGCGTCAGTAGCTGTTCTGAATAAAATATCAAATGGTTCGCCCACAGGGTCAAGCTCATGCTTGGACATGGCCACAAAAGCCTCATTGGCAAATTTAATTGTCCCTTCTCCACCAACAACTATGGTTGGTATAGACAGGCATTGCATCAACTTACCGAATGAGGCCAGTTTAAGTCTGTCCAGATCAAATCCGTTATCTGCAAGGGAAGAACCTGAGATCATGGATTCCAGATCTATCGTTTCAGTTGTGTCCTCTTCTCCAATGAACGATATTTTCAGCCCGTCCTGATTATTTCCGGAATTAGGACTCTCTTTTTTGGATCCGTCATCCATATCTCCCCCAAATGGCGTTGAATATGTATTCTTTGGAAATACTTGTTCTTAGGTTTTTAGTTTCACATAGATATTATCACAAATTAATTTAAGACCTGTAAAAAAAACAACAATATTTTAGCTATATGATCAGAGTCAGCAATATTGCGGAGTTCAGCGATAGAGTTTCTAAAAAATGATTCCGCTTTAAAATAAAACGTAAGCGTTCACCGTTGTCGCCATAAGTGCTTGAAATCACGATGGGGGAGGTTTGGAGGGGGAGATGGTCTCCGCCTCCAATCGAACCGGGCGCAGAACCTATTGGCGCCCGGTGAACTATTAAAACAAAACATTAAACGCGTTACTGAAAATGGGCTTGATGCGAAGTATGAGCAAATATTTTATTCTACTCTGAATTCACTTCTTAATATTTGGACCACCTCATCATGTCCGTTTTTAGAAGCTTCAGAAATCGCTGTCTCCACGGCTGTTTCCCATCCTTTTATTTCAGAACAGGATTTCATTAGTAATTGTACCACCCCCATACGCCCGGTGGCCGCGGCTGAAGACAGAGCAACATCCGCTTTTATATCCGAAATTCGGTCTTCCTTCCAAAGGGTCAAAAGATAGTCCACAATATGCCTATGTCCGGCCATTGACGCCAAGGACAAAGGGTTATGTCCTGTGTCGCTAACTCCGGCCGGGTCCGCTCCTGACTCAATGAGTAATTTGAGGGCCTCCAGGCGACCCCTGAAGGCCGCCCTCATCAAGGCGGTGTTTCCCAGTCTACTCTTCTGTTCCACTTCCGCGCCGTTATTCAGCAGAATCTTTATCACTTCAGTGGACCCTGATGAGCTGGCTTTCATCAAAGGGGTCTTGCCCTCCCGGTTCCTGGTGTTTACAGCCGCTCCATGTCGAATAAGCAGTTCTACCAGATCTGGGTTATGCTTGCTTGAAGCCCCTAAAAGAGCGGCGTTGAGGGCTTTGGTATCAAACCTGCTCTTGTCCACGTCCATCAGAATCTTATCCACTAAATCCTTTTTGCCTTGTCTGCTCGCTTTTACAAGTAGGCTGTGAATCGGAAGCAACTCAGCCGGCATTTTGGCGCCTCTTTCCAGCAGTAGTTCCGCAATTTCTGTGTGGCCTTTTTCTATGGCCGAGGACAAGGGACTTTTACCTCTTGGTCCCTTTACGTCAGGATCCACATTGTTATCCAAGAGTAGCTGAACCACTTGCATATGACCTTCCGCACAAGCCTTGAGTATAACTGATTCCCCGGCTTTGTCCTTTGTGGCCGGGTCTGCGCCATGCTCAAGGAGCAATGCGGCAATTTCGTCATGACCTTTTATAGCTGCCTTTACAAGAGGCGTTTCTCCGAATTCGTCCGCTATTTGGGGGTCAGCGGAGTTGTCCAGCAAAAACTTGGTCACATCAGTGAAACCTGAGTAGGAAGCCATGGCCAAAGCGCTGTAACCGTGCCTGTTGGTCGCGTTGACATTTGCCCCATGTTGGACTAGGATCTCGACTATTGGAAGAAAACCTTTGTAACTTGCCCTCATTAGAGCCGTGTTTCCAAAAGCGTTAATTGCGTCTACCTTGGCGCCCAAGCTCAGAAGTGTTAGAACTATATCTTGATGGCCCTTTGAAGAAGCCTTCATCAAAGCTGTCTCACCTGACTTATCCTCCTGGTCGATCCAGGCGCCCCTTGCTATCAAAAGCTCCAGAACATCTTTCCCGCCAAACGCGGCTGCCGATATGAGAGCGGTCTGTCCGGATTGATCCTGTTCGTCCACATATAGCCCTTTATCCAAAAGCATATGAACAACTTCCAATCTGCCCAGGGCGGCCGCTGCCATGAGAGCCCTTGCGCTAACCTCCACTGACTCTTTGAATTGGGCTTCTATAAGGGGCATGGTTACTTCTGGATTGTACTCGATCAAGGCCCAGTCAAGGGCTGTTCTGCCATGATCGTCCATAGTCTGAATACTCGAGCCCTAGTCCATGAGCAGGTTGACAAGGTCCGACCGTCCGCACATTGCCGCCAGCATACGCGCGGATCTGCCCTGATTGTCCCTTGAATTAGGATCAGCGCCTTTTGACAGCAGTTGCTCGGCTATTTTAGTAGCCCCTCCCAAACAAGCCTCAATAAGCGCCGAATTCCCATACTTGTTAACAAGGGATACGTTCGCTCCAGCATTTAAAAGGGTTTCAACCACACTGGAACGTCCGCTATACGCGGCTCTCATCAATGCGGTATTCCCATAATCTGTTTGAACATCGATTTGCGCCCCACTTTGCACAAGAAGCTCCACAACTTCAGCGTGTCCATTAAAAGCCGCCTCTGTCAGCGCAGTATCACCTAGCTTATTCTTCTGGTTTAACTTTACGTCCTGCTCAAGAACATATCGCACGGATTTAACAACCCCGGAAGCTGAGGCCAATATTAGAGCCGTATTCCCTCTTTCATCACACTTTTCAAGGGAGGCGCCTTTTTTCATCAATAATTCCATGGCCGACACTTCGCCGGCCACAGCGGCCCTCAATAAAGCGGTTTCCTGTTTGTCATTAGCGCCGTCAAGTTCAGCGCCGGCAAAAATCAAAACCCTGGCCAAATCCACGTGGCCTCTAAAACAGCTCCAAATCAGGGGAGTATATCCGTTATTATCCCTGGCCTCCACATCGGCCCCATTGTCGATCAATAGTCTGGCCACCTCCAAATAGCCCCAGAAAGAAGCCTCAATAAGAGGCGTCCTCCCTCTTTTATCCTTTTCCTCCAATGCGGCCCCGCTATCGATGAGCAGTTTAACCACCTTTGGATGATTCCAGGATACAGCCTCCAACAAAGGGGTTGAGCCTCCAAGGGCCGGGACGTTTACCTCTGCGCCTTGGTACAAAAGAAACTCCACCAGTTTTAACCTTCCCTTTGAAGCGGCCACAAAAAGAGATGTTCTGCCGGATCTATCCTTTGTATCCAATAACGCGCCCGCGGATACCAGAGTTTTTACAGTTTCCTCCAGACCATTGAAGCAAGCCTTCATAAGGGGAGTATTTCCGTCTTTATCTATGAAATTTGGATCCGCGCCTTGCTCAAGGAGTTTGCGAACAGTTTCCACAGTCCCTTTTGAAGCGGCTTCCAGAAGTTGTTCGCGCAGATCGGCCATTTAAATATTCACCTGGAGCAAAGATTCGCATTCCAAATAGTGGTGGGCGTCAATAAAGATAAATCTAGTCCTAGCCTTCCACATAGAAAGTCCTAATAAATAGAGGCCTGGAAAAATGAGCCCAGTGAAAAATGGGATTTACCAAAGTCCACAGACCTATAAGGTAACGGGTGTATAAGCCTCATCTACCTCAACCTGACGGGCTCTTAATTAAAAACAGCTAATTGGGCGATTTCCACACGCGACTCCCCATCTTAGTGAAATTTGTTCGATTGTGTGAGTACCTTGCTTAAAGTTAAATTAAGAGGTCATGGGTGTCAAGGCGAATGACAGAGGCCGGAGAGCCTTTGAAAGCCTATGAGCTAGGCGCATTGTATTACCGGAGTGTTTTTTATTAATAACTGCGATATGCGCGCATAACTCATTTAACATTGCGCTAAAATGACACTCGGCTTTCAAGGGAAACTGTAGATGGGGTGAAAACAACACCAGGAGAATACACCCATCAACTCAGTCCGTATTCCTTTATTTTTTGGAGTAAAGATGGATAGCTAATCTCAAGGACTTGGGCTGCTTTGGATCTATTGCCGCAGGTTCTGTTGAGGGCCTTTTTTATAAGTCTTCTTTCAAGGTCTTTGACCCCCTTTTTCACGGACAAAGATTCTTCATCATCTTCCGAATTAAGGGTAAGGTTCTCTGGAAACTGCCCCATCTCCCTGGGCAAGTCCGCCACATCAATCTGAGAGCTATTGCAGAG
>CAZFJT010000066.1:0-7676 GCA_964519135.1 uncultured Syntrophales bacterium
TTCTTGATCACTACGGCATTTGGTTGCGGCTATCTGAAACAACAGGCCGTAAGGTACCACACCTTTTATTATCCGATCCCTATAAAACAGGGTAAGGGTCCGGAGGCCGGGGTCATCATGATATACAGATTCTTGATGATCCCTTCTGAGGAGACTTATGGACTGGTGGTTTCAGGGCTGGAAGAAGGTAAGGACTACTCTGAATATGAAAAGTGGAAAGAAAAACCTGCGGACATGATCACCGACCTTATCCGTAGAGACCTTGTGGCGTCCGGCATATTTCACAAGGCTGTGGGCCAAACAAGTAACATAAGATACAGGTACGCGCTTGAGGGCCAGATTCATAAATTAAAGGCCGATGTAACGGAGAAAGGCCCAATGGCGCGAATTGAGATGGACATTACCTTGATAGATTTTGAAGCGCCTGCTGGTCGAGACAGAAATATACTGAAAAAAAAATACACAGTTAAAAAAAAGTGCCAAGACACCAGCGCTGAGAGTGTGGTTGATGGTCTGAATGACGCTGTTAAGGAATTTTCCACCAAATTAAGGAAAGATATCAAAAAAGCCCTGGACAATGACCATAATGGTAAGGATGATGGCAAAATCCCGCCCCAAAGCACCAGAAAAGCGCGCATGAACCCTGGGGACATGTCCTTGGTCCATTGTAACGCCGCAATTTAAGTGTCATATTTGTACCTGATAATTGTTTTTTTTCAGACGATTATTAATTCTCCCGGCCCATTGCCTTGATCAGATCAAATGAATACCTGTGTTTCTCGTTATAATGGTTGACAGGTCTTTCCTATAATAACTAGGATAAGATGAGGGTTATCGGTCATAAAGAATTAAATTTGATTCCTTGTACAATTCCAAACCCGGGGCGCTTGTCATGAAACGAATCCTTGTGGTTGATGATGAAAAAAATATTTGTGAACTTTACAAAATGGATCTTGAAGACGAGGGCTACGCTGTAACGATCACCGACTCAGGAAAGCAGGCCCTTGAATTGGTGGAATCCGACCCCCCTGACCTGCTTGTGCTGGATATCCAAATGCCTGGAATCAGCGGCATAGAAATCCTTCAAACGATCATAGGCAGGGACAAGGGAATCCCGATCATATTGAATACCGCTTATAGTCATTACAAGGAAGACTTTACCACCTGGGGCGCGGACGCGTACGTGGTGAAATCCTCGGACACCACTGAACTTAAAAACGAGATCAAGAGGCTGCTGGGAGAATGAATTTAAAAAAAGAAATGAAAGACACACTTTGCGTTCTCATGGCCGGCGGAAAGGGTGAGAGACTCTATCCGTTGACAAAGGATAGGGCAAAACCTTCAGTGAGATTCGGCGGCATATATAGAATAATAGATTTTACTCTTTCAAATTGCCTCAACAGCGATATTAGAAAGATATATGTTCTGACTCAATACAGATCAGTGTCTTTGGATCGCCATATAAGGTTGGGATGGAATCTGTTCAGCCATGAACTGGACGAATTCATAGAGTGCATACCACCTCAGCAGAGGCATGTGGACAGGTGGTACAGGGGAACAGCCGACAGTATTTATCAGAACATCCACATACTCCAAAGGGAAAGACCCAAAAGGGTGCTGGTGCTCTCAGGCGACCATATTTACAAGATGGATTACAACAAGATGTTGGAGTTTCATCTTGAGAAAGACGCGGAACTAACTGTGGCCGGTGTTGAAGTGGATAGGGATGAGGCCAGCGCTTTCGGCGTTATGGGGGTGGACGAGACATATCGTATAAAGACCTGGGACGAGAAACCTCAAGACCCAAAGCCGGTTCCAGGTAAACCTGACAAATCTTTTGTTTCAATGGGTGTTTACATATTCGACACTGAAACCCTTGTTAGAAATGTCATAGCCGACGCAAAGGACGTAGGTTCATCACATGATTTCGGCAAGGATATCGTGCCTTCAATGATAGATTCCCATAAGGTGTATGTCCATAATTTCAAAGAGCCTTTACGTGAAGACAGCCATTATTGGCGGGATGTGGGCACTTTGGACGCTTATTGGGAAGCGAACATGGATCTCACCAAAGTTACGCCTCAATTGAATCTTTATGAAGAACAATGGCCTGTTAGAACTTCCCAGAGGCAGATTCCACCTGCCAAGTTCGTTTTCGCAGGAGGCCAGGGAGAGGAAAAGGACAGAAAAGGATTGGCCCTTGATTCGATTATCTCCGGAGGATGTGTCGTATCAGGCGGCAGGGTTCAAAATTCCGTGCTTTCCTACAATGTGAGGGTCAACTCCTATGCTTCTGTGGAAAATTCAGTGCTTTTAGAGGGGGTCTCGGTTGGAAGGGGCGCAAGGATCCGCAACGCTATAATTGACGAGAACGTAACGATTCCGGAAGGTTTTGAAATGGGGCTGGATAGTGACAAAGACTCTGGAATATTTTTAATAACAAAAGGCGGGGTTGTGGTCGCGCCAAAAGGGATCGTTTTGGAGTAGTTTGAAAACCCTTTTTTCCTGGAAAACCAAGGCCTGTTTTTCTGTTGAGGTTGCCGCCTTACCAAATAAAATCCACGGAAGTTAATATGCCAATAAAAGATGTTCACGGAAAAAACTTCTCTTATGATCTTAATCCTGAACCTTTGGAACAAGGTAGATTGACGGCAATTTTCATTCATGGCTCCGGAGGGGACAGGCTGGACTGGAAATACCAACTGAACGGACTGAATAAGATAGTCAACGCCTTATCAGTGGATTTGCCGGGCCATGGAAATTCCGACGGCCCTCCAGATAAATCCATAGAGGCTTCAGCCAAAAGCGTAAACAGTCTGATAGACGCCCTGGGACTTGATCAAGTGGCCTTGGTGGGCTGCTCCCTTGGCAGCGCGATCGCCCTCCAATGCGCATTGGAAAATAGACCGTGGCTAAAGGCCCTTGGACTGGTGGGATCAGGCGGGAGGTTGAAAGTCGCGCCCCCTATCCTGGAAGCAACTTTAAATGAGCCGAAAAAGGCAGCGCAAATGGTGGCGCAATGGGCGCTATCCCCGAGCGCTGATGAATCCCTCAGCCGTGATCTGGTCACCAAGATGGAAAGTACTCCTGACGGTCTTTTGCACAATGACTTGTCCGCGTGTAATGAGTTTGATGTCATGGATTCCATCGGTAATGGGTTCAAGACAGTACCCACATGGATAATTGTGGGAGAGGACGATAAACTCACTCCAGTTAAGTATTCCAAGTTCCTTAACGAGAAAATAATCGATTCGCGTCTGGATATAATACCCGACTCGGGTCATTTGGTAATGATTGAAAAACCCACTGAGTTCAACAGAAGTTTCGAGGCTTTTTTAAAGGATTCCGGGCTAATATAGAGCTTATTAGGTATTGGTGATCTCTTTGAGTAATTCAATGTCCTCCAGCATCATACCTGCGCCTCTGACCACAGTGGACAAAGGATCTTCTGGAACAATCACAGGCACACCGATCTCCGCCCTTATTCTCTTATGAAGGTTTTTCAGCAAGGCTCCTCCTCCGGTTAGCACCACGCCCATATCAATAATGTCCGCGGCAAGTTCAGGAGGGCATTGTTCAAGGGCGGATTTAACACTTCCCACTATTGAGTCAATGGAGTTCATAATGGCCCTGGATATGTCTTCAGAGTTAACGGTTAT
Organism: uncultured Syntrophales bacterium; assembly: GCA_964519135.1. Lineage (GTDB taxonomy): Bacteria > Desulfobacterota > Desulfomonilia > Desulfomonilales > Desulfomonilaceae > CAZFJT01. The sequence continues at coordinate 3,660 of CAZFJT010000066.1, forward strand.
GGTCTTGGGTATTCCATCTATGAGGTCCCTTCCCTTTACGTCCACCTCTTCGTACGATCCGTCCAAATAGGCTCTCGCGGCCATTACTTTGATCTGCTCCGCTGTGGAAGACCCCACAAGTAAATTGTAGTTTTTTCTTAGGAATTGAAGTATGTCCTCATCCAGTCTATCACCGGCCACTTTGTTGGAACTTGAGTAAACAACCCCTGTAAGCGATATGATTGCAACCTCTGTGGTTCCTCCGCCTATATCGACTATCATGTTGCTCATGGGCTCTGTTACAGGCAGGCCGGCGCCCATTGCAGCGGCCATTGCCTCTTCCACTATGTACACTTCCGAGGCGCCCGCGTTATAGGTGGAGTCCCTAACGGCCCTTCGTTCAACAGGTGTCACTCCGGATGGAACGGAAATGATCACCCTTGGCCGTACGAATCTTTGGCGACCATGGGCCTTGCGAATAAAGTACTTCAGCATCAGGCTCGCGATCTCAAAATTCGCTATCACTCCCTCTCTAAGGGGCCTGAAAACATCTATGGTGTCAGGAACCCTCCCCATCATCTTTTTTGCGTCTTCACCTATCCAGATTTCAGAGGAACGTTTATCCACCTTTCTAATGGCTACAACAGAAGGTTCATTGAGAACTATGCCCCTTCCCCTAACAAAAACCAGGGTATTGGCGGTCCCCAAATCTATGGCCAGGTCCTTTGAAATCCTGGATGATAAAAGATCAACAAGCATTATTTGATAATCTCAATGGTTTTTAAAAATGAAAACCGGACCTGCGGGGCCCTTCAAGAACCATCCAGCCTTGCTCCCTGTCACTGGATCAAAATTATATTGTCCAGTTTAGCCCTAAACACAAACATCCATTAGTAGCCCGCGGAAATGCAGGTAATATCAACCTACCTATAAATATTGATTATAACACGGCTTCGGCAGATTTACCGAACATTATTGTGAAATGGACTTGGTTAAAGCCCAAAATTTCGGAAGGCTAGGGGGTGTCAACATTTATATCATATTCTTTATAATTGCGTTTTCCTTTAATTCCTCAATCCATTTTGCCTGTCTGTCCTTTATCTTTTTAGATCTGAAGACCGCTTCAACCTTGTCCCATTTTTTCTCGAAATCCTCTTTTTCATCAGGGTTCAATAACCCCAGATCTTGAGCTTCTCTTTTATTCTGGTCAGAATCGGAATTCCTATTCATATTCTTGCGTGCTGCTTTGGCCCGTTTCACACTTTCTTCCACCAGCATTCTGACTTGCTTTTCCATTTCTTTTAGTTCCGCCTCTGATCTGGGAATCTTCTTGGTCTTTCTTCCTTTCGCGTCGGATAAATATAATAGTATCAGTCTGTCCTGCATGGGAAGAGGTTGACTCATTGAGCCCACGGCTAACTGATTTATCAACTTTTGAAGCTCAGGAATATAATCCTTTGTCTTCATCCAACCCAGATCTCCTCCGTTACTTGCATAATTGTCTGAGGAGTATTTCTTGGCCAATTTCCCAAAATCAGCGCCTGCAGTCACTTCATCATGAATCTTCCTTACAGTGTCCCGTAACTTTTCCATAGCGGCTTTGTTATTTTTGTCCGGCATTTTCAGGGTTATTTGACGCAATCTCACTCTACCGCCTGAATATATATCCTTATCCGGTGGAATCGATTTCATCATCTCTTCAACCCTTTTTTCCACATCGATTTCAGGAACCGCCTGTGTTAACTCATCGAATTGTTCGTCTATTTTATCCCTGTTATCTTTAAAATAATTTTGCAATTCCCGTTCACTGATTGTTATTTTGCTAACGATTTCCCTTCTTATCATTTCAGTTAAAAGGCCTCTGCGTAGCACCAAACTCCTGAGCTGCTTGGTATTGAGTCCGCCCCTTGCCGCCGCGAGCATATAAAACTGGCCCTTTTTCATATCATTTCTTCTGCCCAACTGATTTATCATCAAGTCAATGTCTTTGTCGCCGAACCGGATATCCTTCTTTTGGGCGGCCTGCTCAATTAATTTTATTATTATTAGCTCCTGGAGGACCTCACTATCAGTGGGGGTCTTTCCCTGTGGGGTCACTCCAAAATCCAATGGAAGAAAGTCCCGCACAAATTCATTTTGAAAAAGCTCAATATCTGAATCGAGAATGATATCCCCATTAACAACAGCCACCACCCTATCAAGATAAGACTGCCCATAACAGTGGATCGGCGCCAGAACCAAAATCATCATCCAAAATATTGGAAATACTTTTTTTATGGTCATCAAATAATCTCCATTCGCGAAGGCCGGCTGGAAATGATTCTCTTTGGTCTGTTTTGAATTAATAGTCATTCCCCGCGACCATTGTAAGAGTCATTCATATATTTATGATTTCATACATTTTCAATAGTTTTATCCAAATCGCGCATTCCGGCTAATTTTACGAGTCCCTTCATGAAGTTCCACGCCTCTGATATCCTTGCCTTCTCACTCACCGCGCCAATCTTATAGGTAATTCTGTCGCCTGGCAACAGCCTTACCTTTTTTGGGTTTTCCTGGGCCCACGCTATGAGGCCAACCGGTTCTATTGGTGTATCAGGGTCAAGGCCCGCTATAAGATCCGATCCATTGTAATCGAGCTTGACGGCAAGGATCTTCTTCATCAAAGACCTAATTTTCATTATGCTGAGAAGATTTTCCGCTTCTTCAGGCGCCTGCCCGTAAAGGTCCAACATCTCATCTTCGATTGAATTGATCTCAGATATATCAGTGGCCCTTGACAATCTCTTATATAGGCTCATTCTCTGTTTGGGGTCAGGAGCGTAATGATCCGGAATAAAGGCCTCCAGTTTTAGCCCTATCTCAGGATCTACTGTCTTGGGCGGGCTTTCACCTTTTATCTCTTGTATGGCCTGCTCCAAAAGATCCATGTACATCTCATAACCAACCAGTGACACATGTCCGGATTGCGAGGCGCCCAGAATGTTTCCAGCGCCCCTTATTTCCATGTCCCTCATGGCTATTCTAAAGCCCTGTCCCAATTCCGAGTGTTCCTGAATTACTGCCAATCTCTTTATAGCGTCAGGGGTCATCAGGGATTCCGGTGGGGTCAATAAATAGGCGTAGGCTCGGACCTGGGAACGTCCAACCCTGCCTCTGAGCTGATATAGATCCGCGAGGCCAAATGTATCCGCGCGCTCTATCACCATGGTATTGGCCCTTGGTATGTCTAAGCCCGACTCAATTATACTGGTGCAAACAAGAACATTGAATTTACCGCTTATGAAATCGAGCATCACGTTCTCAAGCTCTTTATTTACCATCTGTCCATGGGCGACCCCATAAGTTCCTTCAGGCGCGAGCTCTCTTAAATGGGCCGCTTTTTTGAATATTGTCTGGACCCTATTATGGACATAGAAGACCTGTCCACCTCTTCTGACCTCCCTTATTATGGCCTCACGAATAATCTCGTCCGATTGTTTCAGCACGTAGGTCCTTATTGTGCGGCGATTAGGAGGGGGAGTCTCGATTATGGAAAGATCCCTCAGACCGGCCAGTGACAGATTCAAGGTCCTGGGTATAGGGGTCGCGGTCAATGTGAGCACGTCCACATCGGACCTGAATTTCTTGATCTTCTCCTTGTGGGTCACTCCGAATCGGTGTTCCTCATCAACCACCAAGAGCCCCAGATCTTTGAACCCAATCTCTTTTCCCAATAGTTTGTGGGCGCCTATGACAATATCGACTTTCCCTTCTTTTAGGCGTTTGATCACTTCCTTTTGTTCGGAATTGGTCTTAAATCTGGTCAGGGTTTCGATTTCCACCGGATAACCGTTGAATCTCTTGGAAAAAGTGTCATGGTGTTGTTGAGCTAGTACTGTAGTAGGGACCAGAACAGCCACTTGTTTTCCGTCCATAACAGCCCTGAAAGCGGCCCTGAGCGCCACCTCGGTCTTGCCGTATCCAACATCTCCGCAAACCAGGTGATCCATTGGTCTGTCCTGATCCATTGCCATGGTAACGTTCTCAATGGCCTTG
>CAZFJT010000066.1:7686-10080 GCA_964519135.1 uncultured Syntrophales bacterium
CCCCTGGATGCTGCGTGATGGCGACGTGACCCTGTTGCGCTGGAACGTCAAATGGCTGTCGCTGGTGCAGGAAGCAATTACCGAATTCAAACCCCAACTGGTGTTGACGCAGAACCAGCTCGCGCCCACCTCGGTGTTGGCCGCACGACAGGAGGGTGTGCCGTCGGTGATCTTCTTTCACGGCTATCGGTGCCTCTCGCCCACCTTTTTCCGGGGACAGGACGCGCTGGCGGCGCCACGGGCGAATTTCGGCAACGTGCCCTGGCGGGTGAAGTTCAAGTGGCCGCTGGTGGAGAAGGCGCTGGAGTTGCAGGACCGCTTCGGCCCGCTACCGGCAGGGACGCCTCAAAGGCTGAAAACTGTTCATCCGGGGCAGTGTACGGGGATCTGGTTGAAATCTCCCTTTTCGCGTATATCCTCAGGAGTTCATGGGCGATCTCCTTAAGAGATTCTTTTACTTTTGCCTTGGTCTTAGCCCAGCCCTTGCCGCCCAGTCTATCTATCCTAGGAGGCCCATCATTTCCAGAGGCGAATTTCTGTATTACCTGCAAGCGCTCAACAGGATGGTAAAGTAGGTCTCCACCCGCGAATTCTATCACCATTACCTCGCTGGTAACTCCATCGAATTCCTTTTTTATAAGCCCCCTGTAAACACCTATGCCGTAATCCTCATGAACTACCGCCTCGTTCTCCCCCAAGTCCGCGAGCGAGGAGATCAGAGCGCCCAGTGATCTTTTCTTGGATGGCGCCCTGACTTTAGCCCCAAAGATCTCCTCTTCAGTAATTATTATCTTTCCCGCGCCCCTAAGCCTGAAACCGCAAGACAACTGGCCGACACAGAGCCTTAGCCCAGGAGTGGAAACAGGGTCCAGGCTTGAGGTCTCAAACCCTTCTCCCAAAAAATCAAGCTCCACATCATAGGGCGATAATAGTTTCATAAGGCGATTTGCCTGGCCCATTGTATGGCACACCAGAAAAACCTCTGAACCTGTGTCTCTCCATTCATGGATTTTAGAGACAAAGCTTGACACCCCACTGTCCACTGTCTTCTTGTTTGCCAGCTCTTTCCTGATATCGCTGTTCGACTCCCCGGACAAACGATAACTGGTCACTTCAGGCCTTTGTATTTCCAACCGCGCTATTTCCACTGTTCTGAACCTGTTGAGAGTTCGGTGAATATCGTTCTTCAGAAAATATAGCTCCTGAGGTTCAGGAACCGGCAAACCCCGCGCAGTCGCAAACTCCCAACCTTTGAATATCTCGTCTTCATGGTCTTCCATGCTTTTGGAAAGAGTGTCTTGATCAGGTAATAAAACAGTGGAATCCACAGGGGCAAGATCGAGCAAAGAGACCATATCAGGGAAAAAATAGGGCAGATATAAGTCAGAGCCCTGAAATCTTATCCTGTTTTTTATATCATCCAAAATCCTTTGCCTGACCTTTTTCTCAACTCCCCGTTCTTCACAAACCGAAAGTATTTTGCCCAGCCCTGCCTCAATCTCCTGATCATCAGGGATGAACATGTGAACAGGGCCAATGAGCGCTTGCGCCATATCACCCTTTGATCTCTGGTCAGAGGGGTCGAAAAACCTTATGGATTCAACCATGTCGCCTATCTGTTCTATTCTGACCGGCTTTGGATAAAGTGGGGGATATATGTCAATTATAAAACCCCTTACTGAAAAATCGCCTACATCTTCAACCAGTGGAGATCTGGAGTATCCCAATTGAACGAGCTTTTCGAACAGTTCCTCCCTGTGAAGCTCATCATTCACGGAAATTGTAAACCCTGCTTTTGCAAACACTTGCCTAGGGGGAACTTTCCTCATCAAGGAATCCACTGAGAGAAATATCACCTTTGGCGCCGCCATTTCGGTAATTCTAAATATCGTTGCGGTTCTAGCGGTCCACACATCCAGTTCCGAGCTTTCACAAGAAAACGGGCTCAGGTCAGAAGCCGGGTAATGAATAATCTGATCATCTAAAAGACTAAAGTCAGATTCATTTGCGCCCAGGTAAAATTTCACGTCCCCGGCCATATTAAGGGCTTCACTGGAATCAGCGTGGATGGAGATCAGCCCCTTTGCTCCGCTCCTTATCGCGGCCGCAATCAGGAAAGCCGAAGCTGATCCCTGCAATCCGTACACCCCACCACTTTCATTGGAGTTGGATAGAAAATGCACAGTGGATTTGTATTTGTCGGTTTCTTGCTTAAAATTCATGGACATTTTTGTTTAGGTTAATTACTGCTGATCGGCCTTTCAAAAAGTGATTCGCTCAAAGTAAACTTTAAACATACCATACACTGGGCCTTAGGTGAAGGCTGACGACACCAATCAGTATCCTTTCACTCTTGTGGGTCAAGCAGTGTGAGCCATGTATGGCGGCGGGAGT
>CAZFJT010000067.1:0-2431 GCA_964519135.1 uncultured Syntrophales bacterium
GTTCCAGATCATCTACCACAAGTATTCTGACCTGAAAATCAGTGTCTTCTGTTTCCGGGGGCTCTGGTATTTCGTGAACTTTTGAATTAGCCAAAGGTAGCTTGATCTGAAATTCGGTACCCTTATTTTCTTGGCTCTGGACCGAGATTTCACCTAAGTGCCCTTTGATTATTCCCAGACTCACACTCAATCCCATGCCGTAGTTTTTTAATTTTTTGTTGGAAAAAAAGGGATCATATATACGCTTTAAGGTTTCCTGAGACATACCCACGCCTGTGTCCCGTATTATGAGATACCCCCACTCACTGTCGGACATGGTCTTGATGTTTATTTCTCCACCCTCTTGAGGAACGGACTCAACGGAGTTCTTAATAAGATTCAGCATAACCTCCAACAATTCATGGGCGTTACCTTTTACCAAGCAATCAGGCGCCGTATCCATAGATACGTTGATATCCGCGTCAGAGTAAGGGTATGAACGGTCCCACCATACTTTACTAAGCTCCACAGATTCTTGCACGAGATCGGCCAGATCTAGTACTTCCCATTCCTGTCGACTAATTTCATTTTTTGTAAAGAACTGGAGTCTCCTGATCGTAAGTGAGGCAAGTTTTGAACTACGCAAAATCTGGTTAATATTTTTCAATAGATCATTCGCGCCGCTTTTCTGGGCTTTTCTTAAAGCAATTTCAGCGTTTCCTTGAATGATCTGCAGCGCGTTATTGAAGTTGTGGGAGATGCCCGAGGACAGCTCGGTCAGGGCTTTTAGCCGCTCCTCATTCACGTGCAGTTCCTCGGCCTTTTTCAGGTCGGTAATATCTACAACAATGCCTCTTATGCCTTTTGGTTTCCCATCCACCATTATTGGGCAAGTTGGAATAAGGCATGGAAAAGTGCCCCCGTCTTTCCTAAGAGCCCTGTATTGGAGATCGTCCAGATCTTCCCCGGCCAGGGCTTTCTTCAGTCTTTCAACTGCAAGCTCTCTAGATTCAGGGGCTATGAGTTCAAGACCATGAACACCTTTGCTCAATTGCTCGTCCGTGAAGCCAAAATAGTCATTTGCCTTCTTGCTGATGAAAGATATATAACCCTCTTCGTCCAATTCAAAAACAGGTTGAGGCGCAAGATCCACCAGGTCACGGAAGCGACGCTCGCTCTCCTTGAGAGCCCTCTCAAAAGCTTTCTTTTCTTGTATGTTTCGCGTGATTCCGATTACGCCCGTTATTTGGCCGTCCTTATCTCTGAGAGGTGTGGTGATGGTCTCAGTCCATATGGTGGAACCATCTTTACATGTCTGCTCAAGTTCAACGCGGTTTAGAACTGATGGATCGGGATTTAACTTGGCGAATCTTTCCAAAAACAAGGCCTTGGCCCTTGCGCAAGATTCAGGGGTAAGGGCCTCTTCCCAGGTTTGCTCCAGTACCTCTTCAGGGGTGTAACCGCGCAAACGCTGTACAGATGGGCTTACATATGTGAATTTTCCGGTTTTGTCGCATGTCCATATCACATCTGCTGCGCTTTCGGCTAACAGCCTGTAAGGAATATCTCTTTCAAGGGTCAATCCGACTCTTGATCCATTGGACATTTTTCTTGGCCCCCATAAATCGGAATCATAAAAAAAGGATTCTTTGTTTTTCATCCAATTGCCCTTGGATCGGAACAAGTGACAAATAAATTCTTTATTTCCATATTCATGCCTGACATGCGGTTTACATCTTCCCCCTGAGATAGAATAAATATGTCTTTCACTGGAAGAGTAAGGAAAGAGCCAATATAATATATGGCGGTTCTTCTTTAATCAAGACCCAAAAAGGTACATTATTAGAATGGCTTATCCATATTCGTAAATTTGTTAGTACAAGTTATCTATGCTCCGTACTTGGCCTGTTTACCCGCGTGAGCTGTTGCCAAGGCCATTAAGTCCACACCCAGGAACTGGCCTAAAGCCCCTTTAAGGCACTCACTCTCCCCAAAGCTCTTTACATCGGGATTTCGTCTGCTTGTTTTGGGCGCGTAAATTATCGTGGGAACAGGATGCCAGGAGTGGGATTTCAAGACCGCTGGAGTTGAGTGATCTCCAGTGATAATAAGGACATCAGGGTTAAGGTCCAATATTTTTGGGATTATCTCATCTACCTTTTCTATCTCTTGAACCTTACCTTCAAAATCTCCATCTTCTCCTCTGCTGTCAGTGTATTTATGGTGAACAAAGAAAAAATCATAATCATTCCAAAGTGATTTCAAAGAGTCCATCTGGTCTTCCAGCGCGCCCAAGTCAGGGATCAAGTCCATACCAACAAGGCTGGCCAGACCTTTGTACATTGGGTAAACAGCCAAAGCTGCGGCCCTTAACTTATATACATCCTCGAATCTTTTTAGACCGGGCTCCTTTGACCATCCCCTTAATGTGACCATATTTGCAGGGCTCTGA
>CAZFJT010000067.1:2441-10024 GCA_964519135.1 uncultured Syntrophales bacterium
CTTGCCTGTTCGCTCTGATCCTGGGCCATTACCTTCAGGGGCTTGACTCCGGTTCTTTGGGGGTCTGTCTCATTCAAGTTATCCGACAGTCCCTCACCATTGAGGATCAAGGAGAAGCGATAGTCTTTAACAGCCTTTACAGTGATCTTTATTCCTGGGAGCTCAATATCATCTATCAGGCCGACCAAGCGTTCACACTCATCAGTAGGAATGCGGCCGGCTCTTCGGTCCGTAATAAGCCCGTTCTCATCAACTGTGCAGAAATTTCCCCTCGCGGCAAGATCCTTGTCAGTTAACTCCAGTCCTATACCAACAGCCTCAAGGACCCCCCTTCCTATGAGTTTTTCCACTGGGTCGTAGCCAAAGAGCCCTAAATGTCCAGGACCGCTGCCAGGGGATATTCCGACTCCCACAGGATGCATCAATCCAACCATCCCCTTTGCCGCGAGTTTGTCCATGTTGGGGGTTTTGGCGGTCTCAAGTTCGGTAAGGGCCTCTCCAGGTTTGGGTAATCCACCAAGACCGTCCATAAGAAGCATCACTATTTTACTATCAGTTTTTTGGGTCAAATTTGCGATTGTATCCTGACCAGGCATGTTTGAGCTCCTTAAAAGTCTTCCGCTAACAAATCATAGTCTAAAAAAGTCTTATTCCACAGTGTCTCTGGGAATTTTATGGCATAGGCCTTTAGTTTGATTCAGACCGCCATCCAATGCAACCAAAAAGGCCCTCGCGTCTCCCAATCCTGCTTCCAGCATTGCCCTGCGAAACCTGGGCGCGTATATGAGATCAAAGGTTTTTTCTTTACCTGGAAAAAGCTTGGTTGCAAACAGCCTAACCTTATTTATCAGGACTATGGCTTCCTCCATGGATATCCGGCCTGAACCGATGACCTGAATCAATAGATCCGTAGTTATTCTTAACAATCGAATCCTTTTATTTTCTTCTCTTAATGGGTCGAAATCATCACCATTCATGTACATGTCCCAAACTATTACAGCGCGTCATGCGCGAAGATTAACCAATGCTCCAAAATTAGCGGACTGATTTTATAATTAAACATTATTGTCCTTGTAAGCGCAATAGTCATCTTTACAAAGATATGCAAATATGCTAGGAATCTCACCTTATTGCAGCGAGAGGGCTTCAAAATTGCCAGGAGGATCTCCACTGAAATCCATTATAAAATTAATGCGCCCCACCCAATGGATAAAGAACGGCTTTGTTTTTATGCCACTGGTCTTCAGCGCGCGAATGAGCTCCAAAGAGGATCTCTATTCTACGATAGTTATGCTGATTGTCTTTTGTCTGGTTTCTTCAGTAACATATATATTCAATGATTATATGGACATAGAACGAGACAGGGCCCATCCTGTAAAGAAAAAAAGGCCCCTTGCGTCAGGCGCGGTGAAACCAATGGGAGCGTTTATGGTGGCGGCTGTTCTTCTGGCGATCAGCGCGGGCTTGATTGTCGTAATGGGATTCAATTGGAAGGGATATGTTCCTATAGCCGCCTACCTAGTTCTACAGGCGCTGTACTGCCTGATCTTGAAGAATGTTGTAATACTTGATGTTTTCGCGTTATCATCCGGATTTATCTTGCGTGTATTGGCGGGCGCGGGCGCAATAGAAGTTCATGTGTCAAGCTGGCTGCTTTTATGCACTTTCAGTGTTTCAATACTGCTTGCCCTGGGCAAAAGGCGCCACGAAGTTCTGATTCTTGGAGATAAGGCTTGTAAACATAGACCTGTCCTGGATCATTACAGTGTCTCCCTCCTGGATCAGTTGCTACAACTCGTGGCCACATCAACGTTTATATTTTACTGCTTATATTGTGTAAGGGGAAATCCTGAGCTTGGCATTGATTCAGAAATGTTGATCTATACCATACCTCTTGTAACCTACGGAATTTTCAGGTATATGTGGTTGATATATCACAAAAAGGACGGAGGATCCCCCACATCACATTTATTAACTGATCCGCCCCTTTTAGGCTGCGCCACAATATGGTTGATGACCTGTATAGGGATAATTTATTATTAGAGTTCGATCACAGGGAGGTTTCACAATGCTCAAGGCCTTAAAATATATAATCTACTTTGGCTTCCTGGCCGGCCTGGGGATATTGCTGGGCTGCTATATCCATGGAAAGCGGGTTAATCAGCCAACAATAATGAGCGGTGTCGCCTTTGTGAGAGAACTTCCCTATGGAGAGCATATTGTGGGCTATACTGAGACATTCGTTTTCTCTTACCAGGAAAGAAGGCCTTGGAGGATTACATGGACAAGCACAAGGGTGATATCAAAATTGATCCCAAAGTACTTGAGAGACACAAGCAACTCTATAAAGACCAATAATAAAAATACTAGGCTAAAATTAAATTAAAACAGTAGCTTGAAAAATATATTAAAACCATTACTTGACAAGATCTTTCCGGGGTGTTAGCCATCGTCCTCGGCGATTCCCTTTCGCCAGCCGCGTATGTAGGGCGCGGTTTTCTATCAGGTGATAATACAAGGGAGTTATTATGAATTTGGAAATGCATTACGAGGATATGGACCTCTCAAGCATACCTATGGATTTTAGACATAACTGCAAGTTTTTGTGCCAACTTATTGAATGTAAAAGTAAAAATGATTTAGTTGTAGGGCCGCTTCAGAAGTTGCTAAAGAATAGGGATCAAAGGATCCCACAGGAACTGAATAGACGCCAGAAAGCTATTTTAAAGAGAATCATTGAAGGACTGAATTTGGATGACCTGGAGAGCTTTGATCCTCCTGTTCCAGAGGAATTGGAGGCGTCCATAAGGGTCAAGCCCAGGCGCGGCCGTCTGCCCTGGGAGGCTGAGGCTATTCGCAAAATCGATCTTTGGCGCAAAGATGTGAAGGTCCTGTGTGAACGGATTGCGCCAAAGAATCGGCCCACTCTTCTAACGGTTCCGTAAAGAAGAGGCTCTGTCCGCTGTTATGAGCAGATTTCTGAATATCTCGGAAAATCGTATCGCCTCAGGGTGTGAGGTTAGTTCCTCAACAGTGAATTTCATTTTTGTTACCCAATTAGGATAATCAGCGGGCGCGGCGGGCAGGTTTTGCTGCCTGTGGTCCCTGAGGATGTCCTCCTGGTTTATAAGCGCCAGTGCGCATGGGGTCTTAAAAATGAATGACAATACGGCCCCATGCAACTCGTCAGTAGGCAGAGTGGATTCCCAGGCCCTGTGCGCGACTTTCGCGGGGAGAAAACCTTCCTGGACAAGTTTCTCTATTATCTTCGCCTTTTTTAGTTTTCTATCCTCTCGAAAACTGCTCTCGTCTTTTTCATTGAGCTGACCGATCTCCTTGCGCAAGTCAATGTCCCTACCTGACCAGAAGCCCGCGAATGTGGGCAGGTCATGGGTGTTTATGGATACAAGGGCTTTTTCAGGGTACTCATGGCTGGAGAGCATGCGCCCATCTTGGGTTTCTTCAAAATAGAAAAGCCTATAGGACAGGATATTTTTATCCATCATCCTCTGCCTGAAATCCCCGGGCGTTGTTCCAAGATCCTCGCCAATTATAATTGCTTTGTTTCTCACACTTGAAAGACCGACAATGTTCATGAGCTCGGTTTCGTTTTCTGTAACGTACACCCCCTGGCTCGCTGGTTTTCCCTTTTCAATCCAGAATAGCCGCTTAAGCTGCATAACGTGGTCAATTCTCAGCGCCCCTCCGTATTCAATACCGGATTGTAGTATTCTGGCAAAAGGCTCATAAAAAGACCTCCGATTAGCGTCGCCGTTTGGCGCGGGAAATCCCCAATTCTGTCCATCCGGAGCAAATGGGTCAGGGGGGGCGCCCACTGAAAATTCTTGGAGGTACAAATCCGGCTCAGCCCACGCGTCCGCGCCATAGCTGTCCACACCAAGGGCCATGTCATGATAAAGCCCTATTTCCATGCCTCTGTCTTTCGCGTATTTCTGGGCTCGGGCCAGTTGGCGTTCAATCATCCACTGGAGGTATCCCCAGAACATTATCTCTTCAGGGTTTTCTTTTGCGTATCTTCTCGCCGCGTCGGACCTAGAGTCATGCAGTTCATCGGGCCAATCCCGCCAGTTGTAAATTGGCTCGGCCAAAGACACAAAATGATTTCTTAGCGCGCAGAAAGTTGAGAATCTTTCCAGATATTGGCCCTGGTAAGCCGCATAATTAGTGTATTCATTTGCGTAAGGGGTCTTTTGACTAAAATGATTTTTGATGAAATTATCAAATAATAGTCTCAGTATAGTTAGTTTAAGTTCAGCCACCCGTTCATAGTCAACGGTTTCCGAATCTCTGAGGCTCTTGGCAAGGCCGCTGTCTTCAGCCTCTTTTAACCAGGCCCGTGCTTCAGGCGCCTCTTGGAAATCCGGGATTGCCTCAATATCCAGGTATATATAATTTCTATAAATCCTGCTGGACGGATTATACGGACTTGTATTGTACGGAAAGGCGTTAAATATAGCATGCAATGGGTTGACTCCAATGAAATCAACCTTTAATGAGTCACTCGCCCAGTCTATGATTTTCATCAGGTCGGTGAAATCCCCTACGCCCAGGTTTCGACCTGATCGCACACCATAAAGGGATATATTGACTCCCGCCCTCTTTTTGTCCTTCAGGAGTTTTGGCGGAATGTAAGCCTTATCAGGGCATATGATCCATTGGTAGCTTCTCTGATAATGGTCATTCCCTTTCACGCAAGAGATCCGGACACGGTAGGTTCCGATATCCAGTTCGCGGGGAAAAGGCGCTGTGATCTTTAAGAGGTCCCCATCTTCTACGATTTCGTATGAGCCATGCTTAAAACGATAACTGCTTAATTGGGAATGTTCATCCTCTATGACCAGTATTAAAGAATCTTCATTTTGATCAAGGGGGGCTACCAGGTCCCCATGAGAGAGAACCACAGTAAAAGACTCAGGCAACGACCCAATGGATTGAACAAGCAAACTATCATCGGACCTGACTCCCGGTTTTTCTAGAGATACTCCTTTTGCCTTCAAAACAGACCTAACCGTCTCAAGTGACGCGCGTTGGATTTGTCCGAAGCTGTCTTGGTATTCCAGCTCTACGCCGGCCTCTTGCGCGCGATTTATAATTCTCTTGTCATTTTTATTTCCGATCAACAGGCGCCTCCGAATAATTATGTATTTACTGATATAAACCCGGAGCTATTTCAACTCCGCTTACCAATAAACGAATCATCATATTGCAGTAACGTTAAGTGAAGCAAAGACTAAATTCCACATTAAATCTCCTATTATGAATTCCATTTGACTGAACACGCAGTAAGAATGTAATTGAATAATATGTGATCCATCAGAGGCGCGTTAAGCGTTATAAGTTTTATATCCAGCCGGATTGAATCACAAAAAGCCCAGGCCTTTTTAGTGGAGATGTCAATGGATTTCAAATTGAATGATGAGCAGCGGCTCATTAGAAAAGCAGCCCGAGATTTCGCCAAAAAGGAGTTGGCCCCTTACGCCGGGGAATGGGAAGAAAACCATACTTTTTCCAGGGAAGTTTTCGACAAGATGGGAGAATTGGACTTCACCGGGCTATATGTGGGCGAAGATTTTGGTGGGACGGATGTGGGACGGCTAACAGCAGTTCTGATCTTTGAGGAACTCGCAAAAGGGTGCTTTGCAACCGCAGTGTATGTGAGTGTCCATAACATGGTGGCTAATCTGATCTATCGTTATGGAAACCAGGAGCAGCGGGAAAAATTTGTGAAGCCTTTGGCCACAGGTGAAAAGCTTGGCGCGTATTCTTTAACTGAGGCTGACGCGGGGTCTGACGCGGCCGCGTTGAGTTGTTCCGCCGTCAAGGTCGATGGGGGATATGTGCTCAATGGGACCAAGTTGTACGTCACCAGTGGGGGGGTGGCCGATATATACGCGGTGATGGTGAGAACCGATCCTGACCAGAAAGCCAAGGGGATTTCAGCCCTGGTTGTTGAGAAAGGCGCGAAGGGATTTGAGTTCGGCCCCCATGAATCGAAAATGGGGCTTAACGCGTCCCCTACCACTGAACTGATTTTCAACGATTGTTTCGTGCCTGAACAGAATCTCATAGGAGAAGAGGGCAGGGGGTTTAATATGGCCCTATCAGCTCTGGACGGCGGTAGGATAAGCATCGGAGCGGGCGCTGTGGGTTTGGCCCAGGAAGCCTTGGATTATTCCCTGTCCTTTGCTCACAAAAGGAAACAATTCGGAAGGCCGGTTATTGGTTTCCAGGGGCTCCAGTTCCTCTTAGCCGACCTGGCCACAGAGATTGAGGCTTCCAGATTAATGGTTTACAGGGCCGCGTCAATGATGGACGCAGGTGAGTCATGCGTAATGGAGGCGGCCATGGCCAAGAGATTTGCCACTGACACTGCCATGAGGGTTACTACAGAGGCTGTTCAAGTACTTGGGGGGCCTGGGTACATGAAATCTTATCCTGTTGAGAGATATATGCGCAGCGCAAAAGTCGCGCAAATATTCGAAGGCACTAATCAGATACAGCGCGTAGTTATTGGTCGAGAATTGACAAAATACAAGGGAAGAAAAAGACCCGACGCTTATTAGAGGCAATAGGGGAGCTGAATATCCCGGACTCTTGGGAGAAATAAATTACAGGAGACAATGACATGGGCAAAAAGCCGGTTAAAGCGGAGAGCGTTGGCGAGAGAATAAAATCCATGAGAGAAAAGCAGAAACTTTCATTGGAACAGTTGGCCGATAAAGCCGGATATGAAGTGGAATTTTTGGAAAGGCTCGAAGAAGGTAAAGTCGCGCCTCCAGTGGGCGCGCTCATTCAAATATCAAAGGCCCTGGCCGTAGAATCAGCGACCCTGTTGGCTGAAGACAAGAAAAAGGAACGCCGCAAAAGTTACAGGAAAAGGACAAAATCTTATTCTTACACCAGCCTTAACCCTGGAGCTGAAGATAAGCATCTATGGGCTTATATGGTCGTACTGGATCCCAAGAAAGACCATGAAATGGTGGAATTCAAGCATGAGGGAGAGGAGTTTGTCCACGTGCTGGAAGGAAGGGTGGAGATTCAGGTTGATAATGAGCCGAATATATTAAAGAAGGGCGCGAGCTTTCATTTTGATTCATCCAAACCCCATTTATTGAGGAACCTGAGCACAAAAAATTCCAAATTACTGGTAGTGGTTTATACGCCCTAGGCTTCAATAGTCGCTATTGGAAGGCGCCAGTTCAGTGCTAACGAATTAGGAACCTTTCTTGCAAAGGAGTGTCATAATCAAACAGGGGTTATGTGCAAAGCGAATAACAGCAGTCTACAATAGCGCATACCGGCAGCCCATGCGCAAGACATTCTGTCGCTAATAATCACGATAACCCATATCCATACCTCCTTTCACGCCCCGAGCCCCCCCTCGGGGCATTTTTTATGTTTTCTTTTATTCATTGTGCCAAAACGTTCTGGATCGTAATATTATTGAACCGCGAAACAAGCGGAAATATTAGCTGGAAATGATCATTGGCCCGGTCTGTATTCATTGTTATAGTAATTCTCGAAATAAAACACGGAATGAAATGAAATTTCATTCCGGCCTC
>CAZFJT010000068.1:0-4480 GCA_964519135.1 uncultured Syntrophales bacterium
CCACAAGAGTGAATAGATAGTGCTTTTGGAGCTGGAAGCAATTTTTGGCAATTAATATAGGCGCCCAGCGCATATGAGATAAAGAAAAAGGGCGATAACATTAAGCCATCGCCCAAACCAGAGTATAACAAATGGTTGCAGGCCCTTTATAAGAGCGCTCCAAACCAATGGAGACCGTATTTATCTAACTATTTTCCTCCAAATTTGCCTGTATAGGTTGTGCGTAATGTCTCGCCGTCCTCTGACTTGAAGACAGCGGTTCCATTAACGACCTCAATGGGAAAAGAGAAGTCCGCGATATTCATCCACCACTTTGCCACCAAGTCTGGCGCCTTGATTCCCATTTCCTTGAGTTTTTCAACATTATCAACCCCAACCAGAAGGTTCAGCATGGTCGGCCTCGCCTCATTGGTGGCTATAACGCGCAACTGGTTGGTTTTTCCTCCAGGTATCCATGCGTCTTCATATGAGGTGACCGTATTTACCTCAAAACCCTCGAATGCAACGGTAAATGTGAATTCGTCCAACATAACCGGTTCTTTATTGGGATTCTCAATGTTAAAGATATATGCTGTGTTGATGATCGCGCCTACTTTTACGGTCTTTTCCTTACCCTCTTTATCTTTTGTTTTGGCTGCCGTCTGGAAGTAATCTTGGATACTGGCCACCTCAACTCTATCAAGGGTCACTTTAGGTGGATCCACCGCTAAGGCCGGCGCAACTGCAAATGTCAGGGATACCAGACATATTGTAAATAATGTCCAAAACTTTCTCATAATAGTCTACTCCTATTTCGTCTGAGAGAACCGATTTAGGCCAACCACCGTTTGCGCCTCTTGTAATGCTTGATCTCTCGGAAGCTCTTTCTGCCCCCAACATCAGTAAGACCAAGATAGAAGTCTCTGATGTCGGGATTTTCCTTGAGCTTTTCCGATGTGTCATCCATAACTATGCGGCCATTTTCCATAACATACGCATGTGGCGCTACGGTCAAAGCCAGTTTGACATTTTGTTCCACCAGGAGAATAGGTATCTTTTCTTCTTTATTCAGCCGAATTATGATCTCGAAGATCTCCTTGATCAAAAGTGGGGCCAGTCCCATTGAAGGCTCATCCAACAGCATGAGTTTCGGCAGGGCCATCATAGCCCTTCCTATCACACACATCTGCTGTTCACCACCGCTTATGAAGCCTGCGAGAACATTCCGGCGCTCTTTCAGTCTCGGGAA
Source organism: uncultured Syntrophales bacterium (assembly GCA_964519135.1). Taxonomy (GTDB): domain Bacteria; phylum Desulfobacterota; class Desulfomonilia; order Desulfomonilales; family Desulfomonilaceae; genus CAZFJT01. The sequence continues at coordinate 1,229 of CAZFJT010000068.1, forward strand.
GTAGTGATAGACCATATCGAGCCGGTCTTTCAAGCCTGTTGGCCGTAGATGTCCGCCCACAATGAGGTTTTCCTCAACAGTCAAGTGCTCGAAGACACGCCTTCCTTCTATGATCTGAAAAATCCCGCGCTTGGAAATCTCTTCAGCCTGAAGCTTGTGGATCTGTTCGCCCATGAACTCTATGCCGCCATCTGTAACTTCTCCATCCTCGTGCTTCAAAAGTCCTGAGATAGCCTTTAGAGTCGTGCTCTTGCCCGCGCCGTTCGCTCCGAGCAGGGCTACTATACCGCCTTCAGGCACTTCAATGGAGACTCCCTTTAAGACCAGGATAACCTCATGGTATCTAACTTCAATGTTATTGATCTTCAAGATCGTGTTGTTCTCGGCCAAAACTATCTCCTATTGCGGATCAGGCTATTTTATCTAAAATCAAGGCATAGGCCGGTGTCAACATTAACTCCGGCCTAGAGTGGACCTACCAGCCCAGCCAACTGTCCCACTTGTCCGCGAACTTTTCCTTCATGTCCATTTTGTCAAACAACTCGATTTTGCCGTCTTTTATGGTATAGAGTCCAACTATACTCGAAACCCTGTGATCAGTACCGGTAATGGTCACTGGCGGGCGGCCCAGCGCGCCTTTCTTGCCAAAAGCGCTCCAGCCTCTAAGGCTTTCCAGTGCGTCCTTGATAGCCGGGCCCTCGAGGCTTCCTTTCTCATCGGCAAGGGTAAGACCAGCCACCATAAGGCTGACTTTTACCCATCCCTGAAGGGTTCTGACTGTTCTCTTTTCAGCGGGAACACCTGGGTTGACCTTTTTGGCGTATTCCATGACCTCTTTCATCATGGGCACATCATCACCAAAAAAAGCAGCGGACGCTGCGCCTATAACGCCTTCACCGGCTTTCCCGGTCATTCTGGCCAAGTTCTTGTCAAAACCCCAGTTATTGATTATGTGATCAGCTCCAAGCTTAAGAGCGTAAGCGTCCTTGATGGCTGTAGCCACGGACATGGTGGTATTACCGTGCCAGATAATATGGGGATTCTCGCCTTTTGCGCCAAGAACCTGACTTTTTGCGTCTAATGCTGTCAAAGATACATCCTGGTCCTTACCGACTTCCATCCCAAGGAGTTTTGCCTGATCCTTGATGGCTTTGATCGGCGCGCTGCAGTAAGGAGAAGCGAACATATAGAAACATACCAGCTTGGGCTTGACACCCTTATCCCTGGCCTCTTTCCACTTGTCGCTCTTCTTCCAAACGTTCTCGTACCAGGATGTGAGAGCCGCTCTGGCGTTTGTGGAATAATCAGTTGAATATACGAAGTTATAAGGAGTCTTTTTGGGGTCACACAAATGGCCTGACAATGAGTCTGAGATCGTTACCATCTTGTCCTTATTGACTGTTGGAGACAGCGCCTCAGTATCCCCGGTTCCCCATTGGAGCAAGGCCACTATCTTGTCATAGTCACGGAATCTTTTGTAAATGGTAATAGCCTCAGGCACCCTATAACCATAATCATAGAGTTTTAGATCTATGGTTTTTCCATTAACACCCTTGATCTTTTTACCGTTAACACCACCAACCTCATTGATGTATGTGACGCATTCCCTGACACCCAGGGCTGCGTCCTTTCCAACATCGGATGTGGCGCCGGTGAGATCGTTGATTGAACCCAGTGTCACCGTGTCCGCCGCGTGAATGGGAGCGCACATAAGAATCAACAGTCCCGCCAAGAACAGAAATCTTTTGCCCATACTTTACCTCCCTAGTAACTATTGGCTAGAGGCGACTCCTTAGGGGATCATTCGTTGTTCCCACGCCGGGGCCGCGCGTTTGATTAGGCTCCTTTCCCAGTGTAGGAGAAGGGCCATAGGTTGAAATAGTTTTTGAGTTGCCAATATCTGTATGCAAGCCCGTTGGGCTCATATATGAGGAAAAATATGATCGCCAAGCCAAAAGCCGCTTCTTTGAAGAAGATGAATTTGGTGGTGATCCATCCGATTTGTGGGTACGTGGTCATGACCGCTGCGCTTAATCCTAAAACCGCCATTTCAAGTAATTTAAACACAATTACTATAAACGCTGATCCAAAGACTAGGCCCTGAATATTTCCTACGCCTCCTATAAGTATAATGCCGACCCATAGTAGCGAATAAAACCACTCGTAATGCTCGGGGCTGACAAAAGACAAGGTGCTCATGTAAAAAGCCCCTGCTATTCCGGCAAAGAAGCCGGCTACAAAAAAGGCCAGGAGCTTATACCAAACTATGTTGACTCCCATTGTCTCTGCCGCGATGTCATTGTCCCTAATGGCTATCCAGGCCCTACCAGGTTTTGACCTGATTAGGTTCCCCATGGCCAATAGACATACAGCTACAAGAATAATTGAGAAATAGTATATTTTTGTGTCCGCGCTGAATTCAATTCCGAGAAATGTGCTCGCCTCATTTACCGTAAAAAATGGTCCAAATTTGAGTGGCTCAACAAGGGAAAATGATTGGGCCCTGCCGCCAATCCTACTGACATATTGTGTTATTACAAAGGGGACTGTAATCCACTGGGCCGCCATGGTGGTCATGATGAGATAAAAACCCTTGACCCTTGCCGATGGTAGCCCAAAAAGCACGGACCACAGTCCTGCAGTAATTCCCGCGCAAAGCATGCTCACAGGATATACGATTCCGAGCTGCTTCATGAATTCCGGCCATGGGATAAACAGTATCATCATTGCGGAACAGTACGCGCCGACCGCAACAAAGGCCGCATGACCAAGGGTTATCTGACCACAAAAACCGATGAGTAGCTGCACGCCGAGCGCGGCTAGAATATAGTAACTGATGTTATGGGCCACGCTGAGCCATTGGCCACCTACAACAAATGGTAACGCCAGGAGGGCCACTACCATGAATATCATCTTACCTTGGATGAATGGGGTTCTCCACCACTTCTGCTCATCCCTGTATGTCTGAAAGTACGTTCCGCAAGGTAAATAAACGCTCATGGACCAAAACCTTTCATATTGCGGCTCATATGCCCGAATGACGAATCACGGGATATGTAAGCTTCTTAAACCCTCTCTATGCGCTCCCACCCCCAAAGTCCATAGGGCTTGAAAAGGAGGAAGATTACCATGAATATAAATGGAGCGATTTCCTTGATGCTTCCTGGAAAGAATCTGTCCAGGTAACCACCGGCCAGGTTTTGAAGCAAGCCAATGGTAAACCCGCCCACAATGGCGCCCGGCACTGAGTTG
>CAZFJT010000068.1:4490-9915 GCA_964519135.1 uncultured Syntrophales bacterium
CAACAGGGAGGACCATGAGTCCCAGGAGACTGACCGAATAGTTCAAACCATTGATGTTGCCCAATAAGGTGCCTCCCACCCCCGCTGCCATAAAGGCTATGGCCCAGGCAAGGGCGTAAACGAATTTTGCGCTGACACCCAGAGATAACGCGGCCATTTCATCATCCGCGCAGGCCTGCATGGACAATCCCCATCGGGTGTATTTGAAAAAGCTTACAAAAACGACCATTAAGACCAAAGCCGCTATGAAGCTCCAGAAATAGACCTGACCTATGGCAACGCTGCCGACCATAATAGGATCAAGGGGGAACACTTGGGGCAAAAAGACCTGTGTGTCCGTGTCCCAGATAATAAAGACCATTCCCTTGAAAAAGAATGACAGTCCCACAGTAACCATAATAACCGCAAGAATCGGCTCTCCGATCATCTTGCGCAAAAAGAGCCTTTCAGTGAGTAGACCAAGACCAAGCCCAACAACTACGGTTCCGACAATTGACAAAAGGAACGCAGGCGCTATGGGCATTGTCTGGACAAAGGAAGTATAAAGAGACAACGCGACATAGCCGCCTATTAATGTGAGCTCACCCATGGCCAAATTGAGCACGCCCGAGCATTTGTATATTAAGACCCAGCCCAACGCCACCAGCGCATAAATCGACCCGAGCATTATTCCGGTAGTGAAGAGTTGCAGGAATAATTCCACTACTTCTTCCCTCCTTCCTGAGAAACATCTTGTAACCTGATGTCAGTCTTAATGTGAGAAACCCTTCCGTCTTCGTATGTAATCGTAGTATCCAGGTGCATGTCTGTCTCCCCTGAATAAAGGGCGTCTATGATATTTTTGTATCTGTTTTCAACAAATGCTCGCCGAATCTTCCTTGTTCGAGTCAATTCATCGTCGTCCGCGTCAAATTCCTTGAACAGATTTACGAACCTGCGAATCTTTGCCGCCTCAGGTAAAGTCTTGTTCACTTCCCTCAGCGGGCCCTGCACGAGGTTATATACTTCCGGGATCTGTGACAATTCAGGGTAACTTGTGTAGTTGATTCCATTGTCCTCAGCCCATTTACCCACTGTGTTGTAATCAATACAGATAATAGCTACCACAAAGGGCCGTTCATGGCCTACCACAAGGGCGTCTTTTAAATATGGGCTGAATTTGAGCCTGGACTCCAGGAATTGGGGAGAAGATTTGCTCTCATCGCTGAGTATCATAATGTCTTTGGATCGGTCAAAAACAACCAGGTGGCCGTCCTTATCTATAAACCCCGTGTCCCCTGAATAGAGCCATCCATCTTGAAGCGCCTTTTCAGTTTCCTCATCCATCTTGTAGTATCCCAGAAACACGGATGGGCTCTTGGAAATAATCTCTCCTTCGTCTGTGATGTCCACTTCAGTTTCTGGAATCGGTTTTCCAACTGTGTCGAATTTAACGTCTCCGTCCCTGTGGACAACAGAAATACCGGCAATCTCAGTCTGCCCGTAAATCTGCTTGAGGTTCACTCCTATTGCGTGGAAAAAACGAAAATGGTCGGGGCCCAAGGCCGCGCCCCCTGAATATGCGTGCCTTACCCTGGTCAATCCTAAATGATCTCTTATTTTGGTAAGGCTTAAGGCCTCTGCCATGAATCGCATGATTTTGTCATAGGCTGAAAGTGGCTCCTTTTCAAACATCTTGTCGGCCACGCGCTGTCCAACTGTTATGGCCCAATTATAAATCGTTCGTTTCAGCCATGTGGCGTCCAGGTGCTTGACCTGAACCTCTCTAACGAATTGCTCATACATTCTAGGCGGCGCGAACATTACATGGGGGCCGATTTCCCGCACATTATGTTGAGCTGTCTCAGGCTCTTCAGGAAAGTTCAAAGTAAAGCCGATCTGTAGCCCGCAGGAGATGGACATCATTTGCTCGCCGATCCATGCAAACGGAAGGTACGATACCCAATCATCGGTGGGGCTGCATGGGTCCACCCGCATAAGGTTACGGCCCATTGTCAAGAGATTCCAGTGCGATAATAAAGCGCCTTTAGGAAGGGAGGTCGTTCCTGATGTGTAGAAGAGCAGGGCCACATCATCGCCGTGGCCTTTGTTGATAGTATCTTCGAATAATGTGGGAGACTGCTTATCACTTTGCCGGCCAAGCTCCATTACCTCATCCAGGCTTATAAGCATGGGGTCGTCATAATGGCGCAGACCCTTGGGATCATCCCATATTACTTTTTCAAGTTTCGGGCATTTGTCCCTAATGGCAAGGGCCTTGTCCACTTCTTCCTGACCTTCGGCCACGTAGAATCTCGCATCCGAATGGTCCACTATGTACTGGACCTCTTCCATGAGGCAGTCCTGGAAAAGCCAGACTCCGACTCCCCCCGCGCACATGGCGGCCATTTCGGTCCATAGGGCCTCAGGTCTGTTGTCACCGATCATGATTACCTTGTCGTCTTTAACAAGCCCCAATTCAATAAGACCCAAGGTAATCAGCTTCACCTTTTCATAGTAGTCGGTCCAGGTTACCGGTCGCCAAATACCGTATTCCTTTTCCCGCATTGCCACTTTAGAGGAACCGAATTTTTTGCACTGCGTGGAAAACAGCTTTGGAAGAGTCAGTTCCTTAGTAATATCTATTTCGCCTGGATAACTTTTCTCATCTGCGGCTGACATACAGATCCTCCACGTCGCCGAGATAGGCCTTTATAACTTCAGGATTGTCCTGTATTTCCTGGGGCGTTCCTTCAGCGAGTTTGACTCCGAAATTCAAGGCCATAACCCTGTCCGAAAGGTCCATCACAACTCCCATGTCGTGTTCGACCAGCACGCAAGTAGCTTTCCATCTCTCATCTTCATTGATGTCAATGATAAAGCGCGCCATGTCTTCGACCTCTTCCAGGTTCAGGCCGGCCAAAGGCTCGTCAAGGAGTATTATCTCCGGTTGGAGAGCAAGGGCCCTAGCCAACTCAATTCGCTTTTGCATCCCATACGGGAGCATTCCGGTCACCTCGTGCCTATAGGCCTCGATCTCAAGCAGGTCAATGATTTCCTCTTCAATGAAGCGCCTGTTAACCACTTCCTCATTGGCCGTTTTTCCCCAGTAAATGGAAGAGCTCAAGATACCGGATTTAAGATGCATGTGTCGACCTAGTCTAATATTGTCCAGCACAGTCATGCCACCGAAGAGTTCAATCTTCTGGAAAGTCCTGGAGATACCTAATGTGGCTCGTTTGTGGGGAGAAAGCCCGGTTATCGATTGCCCCTTGAAAAGAAGCTCGCCCTTTTGCGGCTTGTATAACCCGTTGACACAATTCATCAAGCAGGTCTTGCCCGCGCCGTTGGGTCCGATGATGGAGAAAATTTCTCCTTTATTCACATGGAACCCTACGTTGGTCAACGCGGCCACCCCGTGGAAGGATAGGAAAATGTCCTTTGCTTCAAGTATAACTTCCGACATTCATTCTCCCCTCTGACACGCTCCATCCACTGTCGTTGTGATTGATTGTTTGCAGGACCGGTCGCATACGCGAATGTAATTTCCGCCCCTGAACGTACTGATTATATTGTAACCCTCTTTATTGACCAGCTATTCATTTTTGCCGGTAACTATATACGCCGGCCATTTACTTTTTCAAACTTTTTATTACTACCGGCTATATATTGTCGGAGTAGTATCCCGCCTTCAGTGTGGGTTTCCCAAATTATCAAAAGGGCTGCTTCTGGTCAAGTATTGTTAGACACTCAACCCATGACGGGACGCATATCAACAACGCCGTGGTAGTGTAAGCGTCTTCATTCGGCTTTTAACGCAAAGTCACAAAATATCAAAAGGCGCGGTTACTTGATGTGCTTGAAAATTCCGACCACTGATCCTTTTGTCCCGCTGGTTGCAATCTCAGCCCATGTCTCCAAACCTTTTATGGTAAAATATATTAAAATGAATTTTTCACCAGAATGAATTTATCATGGCGACACTCGTATTGAAATGTCAAGGTCAAAAGTGATATATTTTGAAATCAGAGGTTAGACCAACACATCATAATTCGCAAAGTATTTTCTTTGACGGATTTTCTTGTAAGATTCATTCAAGAATTGATATATATGTGGTTCTGGGTCCATTGTCGCTTACAATATGGCGTTGGCGCCGTTATTGACGTCCATGACTTGTGGTTGTGTTCAGTATACTGAAATAATGCATCGCGGGTTATTTGCACAACGCGTCTAAAACAAGATCTGTCTTGGCATTTTTATACGCGTATTCCATTTGTTGCATACAGTATATATAATGTCCACATATTAGACACTTAATGAAATTTTCGTTCTTTTATATTCTGGTTTGATGAGGAAAGGGGGTCGGCGTAAGGCTATCACTGTGCGCCTTTTGGATGGATTAATACGCACAACTGCATTATTTAGCGGGCTTGGGCCGGCGGAAAAAAGGAGGCTGAAATATGGGCGAAGACAACGCTCTTGTTAAGGAGCTTAGTCAGGGAGTTCTGACACTGACCATAAACAGACCCGAGTCATTGAATTGTTTCAATATGCCCCTGCTTGAGAATTTTCGCGATATGGTTTCTGAGATAGCTTTTGATCCAGAGGTCCGAGTGGTGATAATCACAGGATCCACAGAAGGAAAGAACGCTTTCAGCACAGGCGCGGATCTTAAAGAAAGGGCGGGCATGACGCCTGACCAGGTAAAACTGTTCATTACAACCATACGAGACCTTTTTACCGCTGTTGAGGAGCTTCCTAAGCCGGTTATCGCGGCGGTGAATGGATACGCATTTGGAGGAGGCCTTGAGCTGGCGCTGGCCTGTGACATCAGGCTAGCGTCGGACAACGCGGTAGTCGGGCTGACTGAAACCAGTCTTGCCGTGATTCCCGGCGCCGGAGGCACGCAGAGATTACCAAGAGTTGTCGGAATCGCAAGGGCAAAGGAAATGATATTCAGGGCAAGGAGGATCACAGCGTCTGAAGGATTGTCAATAGGTCTTTTTTTAGAGGTTCTGGAACAGGAAAAGCTGTTATCAAGGGCCAGGGAGATTGCCCTGGAGATTGCCGGCAATGGACCCGTGGCTCTTGGGCAAGCCAAGTACGCAATAAACAAAGGCGCTGAAGTAAGCCTACCAATGGGGTTGGCCATTGAATCCAACGCCTATGCGGTCACTATCCCCACAAAGGATAGAATAGAGGGGCTTACCGCGTTCAAGGAAAAAAGAAAACCCGTTTACACGGGTGAATAAAATAATAAGGAGATCCCAATGGCGTTCGAGCTTAATTATCCCAAGAGGGTTCAGGTAAACGACATTACGGTTCGTGACGGCTTTCAGCACGAGGAAATCTGGATTCCCACTGACGCCAAACTCTATTACTTAGAGGAATTGATAATGTGTGGAATCAAACACCTTGAAGTGACAAATCTCGGTAATCCCAGAAT
>CAZFJT010000069.1:0-556 GCA_964519135.1 uncultured Syntrophales bacterium
GTGTAAGATTGGTTTCTATTGAAACGAACTCCTCTGTCCTGGAACCGACCCCGTATTGCAAACCACATCCTTTTGCAAAACCTAGTTTGCCCCATTTCACCAGCCCAAGGGGGCTATTGACCTCTACGGCGAATGTGGTCCAATGTCCAGCGGGCCATAGTGGATTACTGGGCCCAGGCTTTTCACCTGTTTGCCATAGGCCGGCCTTATAGGCGCCCTGTAATGTAACCGCTTCATTATAAGACCATTTTCCGGTGCCACCCACGATATTTACGGCTGTCGCCGCATTTGCGCCTGATACGAGATTTGCGCCTAACCACCCATTTGCAGGGGCAAAGTCCCCTGTAGTTCCATTGTCTATGTCATAACTGCCAAAGAAGCCCCTGGATCCAAGTTGATTTGCATAGTTATAGACGGAAACCATCCTCAGGGCGCCTACCAACTCTCCTTTAGCGTCGCCACATTTAATGATATTTATTGCAAAAAGGGCCACAACAATAACCAATGCCTTTTTGCTAATCTCTGAAACCCGATTATCCCTGTGTATACCAGAAGA
>CAZFJT010000069.1:566-6385 GCA_964519135.1 uncultured Syntrophales bacterium
AGACATGACTGAACCCTCCATCCCCTATACATGACCAAATTGGGAATAACCTTTTATGGCTGTTCTTCAGACCGGCGACTCCCCGCATCATTAGCTGTTAATGAGTTTTAATATTTAGTACTTAGTGGTGATTGATTTGTTTTCGTTAAAAGCTTACCTGGAGCGGGTATCTCATGTCAATTATTATTATATCAGCCCATAAGGTAATATGGGGTTACCATTTATAACCCATCAGATCTTTTACCACCTGACATTGTTTTGTTTTACATGCCTGAGCGCATATACTATTTTTTCATAAAAATTTTCCTTTTAAGAGATCCCATATTGAGCGTTTTTGTGATTCAGCCGGATATGTTTTTTGATATACTTCGCTACTATGAGGACATGGACAGGCGATAATTATCTTGATGTTGATCCCACTTTGGATAGTCATGACATCCTATTATTATTATTAGAAATATCAGGGGCAGGAGCGAATTCTGATTGGTTTAGTGAACAGATGCTCGATAAATACTGTGATCTCAAAGGAATCCTTAACGCGCCTTTAAAAGAACTCCAAGAAATTGAAAATCTACCTGAGCGTTTTGTGACAATGATCAGACTAATCAGACGATTGATCATTCTATACTCAGAGCCCCCTGGCGCGCAAAGCGATATTCTCAGAAATCCAAAGGCCATGGAGAGGTATTTAATCGGAAGAATGAAGGATATTCCTGATGAGCAAACTTTGTTCATTTTTCTGGACAAAGAAGGCACAGTGCTGGGAGAAAAAGTCCTTGGAGCCGGAGACGCCTCCCAAAGCATCGTATTCCCACGGGAGATCATGAGGGAATGTTTGAACCATAACGCGACATCCCTTGTGGTAGCCCACAATCATCCCCACGGCCCCCCTATTCCCTCGTCTATGGATTCCCAGGCCGCGCGGAATCTGAATAAAATACTTGCTCCCTTTGGGATCATCCTAAAGGATTCAATAGTCGTGGGAGCGAATCGATGCTTCAGTATCTTTAACAACAGACCACTTTAGCGCTTGTTTGCCAATAACATCAGTGATCATTCTCTCTTGCGGGAGAAGCAGTCTGAACCGCGGCTGGTCGGCTGGAGTCCGATGAGCGAAGTTTGCTGAGCCTGCGAATTCAAACACAGTGAATCAGATCTTCCGCCAACAGGCGCCGCGCCGCGTATTACTGAGGATTCACTAACATCCCCTAGAGTATGTTGACATCCCCAGAATTCATGTGCTAACATGCGTCGCTTACATGGCGGTGTAGCTCAGCTGGTTAGAGCATACGGCTCATATCCGTAGAGTCCGGGGTTCAAGTCCCTGCACCGCCACCAGCTCACCTCTTTGCCTTTGACCTTTTTTGCCTTCAATGCTATTCCCATCCCCAAGAACTTATTTAAATAGATCCCTGCGCCAGGATCAAATATTGGGCGCCAGTGAAACATGAACCCTAATCAGGATACTTTATACCAATGCGAAGGCCCCTTGGACCAACCCATAACGGTGGTTATTCCGGCTTTCAACGAAGAACTCACCATCGCCAACGTTATTCAAGGCGCTTTAAGTCACGCGCCAAATTGCAGTGTACTGGTGATAGATGACGGCTCAACAGACGCTACAGCTCAGATAGCAAGAGAGTCAGGCGCCCAGGTGATCTCCCACCCCATTAATAAGGGGAACGGCGCGGCAATTAAAACCGCCATCAGACACATAAAGGGCGGAATAGTCGCTATAATTGACGGGGACGGGCAGCACGATCCCTCAGAATTACCAAAGCTTATAGAAAAACTGGACAGATTCGATCTCGCGGTTGGAAGTAGATCATTTCAAGCCGGCGAAGGGAGCCACTTGAGAAACATCGGGAACATTATCTTCAGCAAATTGGCCACATTCCTGGCGGAACAAAATGTACCGGACCTGACATCAGGTTTTAGGGCTTTCAGGCACAAGGTGGCCAAGAAATTCATGCACGTTTATCCCAATGGTTATTCCTTTCCATCCACAAGCTCTCTATGCTTTATAACAGCCGGGTACAATGTAACCTTTGTTCCCATCAACGTCAAAAAAAGGGCAAAAGGCGCACATAGCAAATTGCGGCCATTCATGGACGGATTCCGATTTCTAACTTTTATAATGAGGATTATCAGCATGGCCAACCCCAACAAGATATTCTTCCCTGTGGGGCTGATATTATCAATAATGGGCGTGGCCTTGACCATAAGAAACCTGACCCTTTTTGGCCAATTCTCTTCTGGCGCAGTGCTATTTCTCGCGGGAGGGGTGAATATCATATTCTTTGGTCTGATCCTTGACCAATTTGCAAGCCTCAGAATACAAGAAAGAGACAATGAAGACCCATGTTAACGTGGATCCATAATATTGTTTTACTACCGGGTCATAATTCCTTAGCTCAATGGCTTAATGATATTGAATCAAAAAACGTCGCTGCTCCGATGCCGGACAAAATATAGCCCCCTACAAAAAAGGTTAAAAATCAAATAAATGTGCGGAATCTGCGGAATAATATATTCGGACCCCCAGAGAAGCGTTGATAATGAACTGTTGAAGTCCATGAACCGCGCCCTGGTCCACAGAGGGCCTGATGATGAGGGATATTTTATTGGAGGGGCCGCTGGCCTGGCAATGCGCAGACTAAGTATCATAGACCTTTCCACCGGTAAACAACCGATCACAAACGAAGATGATTCAGTTTGGATCGTATTCAACGGGGAGATCTATAATTACCTGGAGCTAAGAAAAGATCTTAAACTCAGGGGACATGTCCTTAAGACTCAAAGTGACACAGAGGTCATCGTGCACCTGTATGAGGATTACGGCCCGGAATGCGTTAACCATCTCAATGGAATGTTCGCGTTCGCCATTTGGGACACTAGACAAAAAAGTTTATTACTTGCCAGGGACAGATTCGGCATAAAACCTTTGTTTTACTCTTGTCAAAATGGAGACGGCATACTATTCGGTAGTGAGATCAAGGCTCTAATAGCCGGGGGCGCCTCGCGATCACCTGATTTCCAGGCTATATATGACTACCTTTCCTTGATGTATGTCCCAACCCCAAGCACGGCCTTTGAGCATATAAAGGCCCTGGCGCCTGGTCACATAGCGATTTGGAAAAATGGAGAAATAAGTACCCAGCGGTATTGGGACCTTCCTTTACCTGCGTCAGGTCAGGAGATACCCTACAACTCAAAAATTGAAGATGAGATTTTGCATAAATTAGAAGCATCCATCAGGGGTCAGATGATCGCTGATGTTCAAGTGGGCGCGCTTCTGAGCGGTGGTCTTGATTCCACCACTGTGGCGGCTGTGATGAAAACACGACTCAACTCAAATCTCAAGGCCTTTACAATTGGTTTTGAACACAAGTCCTATGACGAGTCTGAAGACGCGAGGCTGGTGGCGGACACGCTCGGTTGTGAGCAAATTCTAGTGCAAGCCGCGCCCGGCATGGTCGGATCTATGGAAGATCTGCTTGGACAATTCGATGAACCCTTTGCGGATTACTCGGCAATCCCCACATACCTCATATCAAAAACCGCGGCCTCTCACCTGAAAGTGGTTCTCACCGGAGACGGCGGAGATGAGGTTTTTGCCGGATACCCGACCCATGTGGCCCATAAGGCAAGCAGGATTTATAATCTTCTCCCTTTGATAGTCAGGACCAAATTAATTGAGCCGCTGGTAAAGTCACTTCCAACCTCCTTTGAAAGAATCAGCCTCGATTACAAGGCCAAGAGATTTGTTTCAGCCGCTTCCTTGCCTTTTGGAAAAGCCCATTACTCGTGGAAAGTAATATTCGATGAGGTATCCAAAGGGGATTTGTGCTCCCCGGAGTTCTTGACACATTGCCGAACCGGGACCTATGAGCGGGTTTTTGAACCGCATTTTAAAAGGTCCATGGCCTGCCATCCCATTAACAGGCTACTATACGTGGATACAAAAACGTTCCTGGTAAACGATAACCTAACCAAGGTCGATAGAATGACCATGGCCAACTCGTTGGAGGCCAGGGTGCCTTTCCTTGATCATGAATTGGTGGAAATGGTCGCGATGGTTGACCCAAGGGCAAAGACAAAGGGTTTTGAAACTAAAAGCATTCTGAGAAAGATCGCGGCTCAAATACTTCCCAGAAAGATCTCTAAAGGTCGGAAGCGTGGATTCACTCCACCACTACCATTTTGGATCAGAGACGGACTCAGGATTTTCATTGAGGAGAGCTTATCCAGATCAAGGATATCGGCCTCTGGAATACTTGATCCATCATACTGCGATAAATTAGTCCAGGAACACCTGGCCGGAGTGAAGGACAACAATCGGGAAATATGGGCTTTGGTGTCTTTGATCCATTGGGCTGAAAAGTGGAAGGTTTCTGTTTAATGAGCCTATAATTAATAACCATGTGACTTGTCAGAATCTAATGTTATACTCATATTAAAAGACAGGGTGAATCCTTGCCAAAAGAATAACCCGAACAGGACTTGGTATTTAATGACCGGCTCTCACTAAAGCCGAATAGGTTCATTAAAATTCCATGGACTTTGTGATGGTAGCTTGAAACTGAATAGGGGGCCTCCATGAAGCCAAAAGTAATGATTATGCGATGCGATGATTATAACCCGGACAAGATAGCGGGAATCGTTGGTGATTGCATGTCCGAATTGGGAGTGAAACCAAAGGGTAAAACAATGGTTAAGCCCAATACGGTGATTGCTCACAAGGAATTGTTTCCGTACGCCTACACGAAAAAGGAAGTGGTGGAAGGAATCTTAAAGGCTTGCAGAACAAATGGAGACCTTATCAGTGAGCTTTCAGTGGGTGAGCGGTGCGGAATTACCGTTCCTACGAGATATGTATTCAAGGAAGCCGGATACCTTCCTGTCATAAAAAAATATGCCGCCAAAGCGCACTATTTTGATGAATCAAAACAGGTTCTTGTTAAGCTCAACGACCCTAACGCCCTCAGGGATGAAATATATGTCCCCAAGCCTGTGGCTGAATGTGATTTCCTTATTAACGCGCCTAAATTCAAGGCCCACCCATGGACAAGACTGACCCTGGCCCTTAAAAATTACATAGGAATACAGGATGACAGGCACAGACTTGTTGACCACAACGCTTACCTGGAACACAAGATCGCCGACCTGCAGGGGGTTATACAACCTGGACTCATAGTTGTGGACTCGATTGTGGCAGGTCAAAAGATGATGATAACCCCTACACCATACGATATGTCCGCGCTTGTGATAGGAGTAAATCCATGCGCTGTTGATACTGTCGGATGCCATATGGTCAATGTCGACCCAGCAGACCTTATACACCTCAAGATCGCTTCAGAGCGCGGGCTTGGACCAATGAGTTTGGACGATATTGAGGTCCTGGGGGACTATCCCCTTGAACAGATCCAGGCCAAGACCTCGGATTTTGAGTTCTGCCTTGAGCGCATTGACGATTACTTTCAAGAATCACCAAATCTGCGATGCACTGTAGGAGAGTTCCCTGAAGCCCATTCACCCGATTATTGCTGGGGTGGCTGCCCTGGAGCGCTTCAAGAAGCAATCCATATATACAAAGGCTTCTATCCTGACATAGAAGACAGGATGAAAAAAATACATTACGTGGTTGGCGACATAAAAGAACCCATTGATGTTAAAGACGGCGAAAAAGTAATTTTTGCAGGAGATTGCACAAAATACAAAGGAAAGCTCAATGGCGATCAAGTGGACATAAAAAGCGCTTACAAGACCACGGACCAGGTTAGCGCACATAATACCGAATCAAATGACATGGTATTAAA
>CAZFJT010000069.1:6395-7552 GCA_964519135.1 uncultured Syntrophales bacterium
TTGGTGGGATGATCCACGCTTGGAGCAATATATTTTCCAAGCATGTTCATGTCAAAGGATGTCCTGTGTCTGTGGCAAAGCACATCACATACCTTTCGGCGTTTGCAAAGATTCCTGACGTGAACTTTGACAGGAGATACGTCTTTAAGGTCAACACCGCCTATGTGCAGATGAGAATTGCCAGGGCATGGAACAGACTCTTTGGTTAATAAGAAAACTATTAAACTACAATGAAGCTGGGGTAGCTATGGTTTTGATAAACCAGACTTGTCCATGACGCCCATTAGGAAACCCCAATTCCAATATATCAGCGTTATGACAAATAACCATAAGTACAAGAATGATCTAGCGAGATCCGAGGATCTTATATAGAACCAGATCCAAGCCGCCACAGGCAAGATCGTCAGAAATGGCAGAATGTTGGGGTAAGCGTACAGTAGCCCAATCATGGATAGGGCCACGAACGTAAATATGAAAGGAACCGTTTGAATTTTCCTGAAGAATCCGTATCTCCTGGTAAGTATTCCTTGGCAGGTTCCATACCTTAGCATCATCCTTGAAAAACCCGATATACTGTTCGGCCTGTAGTGAAATACAAGCGCCCTCGGGTTGAATGTCAATTTGTACCCTTTTTGCGTAATCCTGTAATCCAAGTCCACATCTTCCCCAGGCCAGAGATCTGGATCGAAGCCCCCAATATCTTGCAGGATGGATTTTTTGTAGATACTATTACACGAGGGATTATGGTCTACAATTCCCAATGAATCAGATGTCTTAATGTACCCGGTCAAGAAACCGATGATCTTGAAATATTTCTGAATATTTTTGCCAAATTCACTCTCATCTTCAGGGCTTATCTGATCGCCGCCCGACCCGGCCACTTCATCATTCTCCAAGCCCTTTGCAAGCTCCATGAGCCAATCATCCGGGACTATGCAGTCTCCATCAGTAAACGCCACATATTCTCCATTTGCCCTTTCAATTCCTTTGTTCCGCGCGCTTGAGGGTCCACCCCTGCTTTGACGGATAAAAATTACCGAGTCATTGGCTTGGATTATCTGCGCTGTATTGTCTGTGGAACCGTCATCAATCACAATAACCTCATATGAGGGATGTGTTTGGGAGTTCAGGGATTGCAAACACTTTCCTATTGTCTT
>CAZFJT010000069.1:7562-9905 GCA_964519135.1 uncultured Syntrophales bacterium
ACACAGGAATAACCACGGATATCCTTCGCGCGGATCCTGTCATTTTCTTTTTCTATCCTCCCATAGATAAGAGGCAAAATTGCTGAATCCACGCATCTTTCTGTAAAAGTCAGCCTTACTCCTGGTTTGAAGCAGGAATCTTATCATATACCCAGGTCGGAAATAGAAGCTCTTAAGCCCCCTGTCCACTGCGCTCTGGACTTTTTCCCTGGAAAGGCCCGGATAATCCACAACAGGCGCCTGTTCGCCATCGCTCAACCAGGCGTCCCATTTCTCTGTCTTTAAGAGACCCTCGGATTTGCAATAATTGAAATATTCTGTTCCTGGGAAGGGTACGGCCCCGGAAAACTGGGCTGTGTGAAGCCCCTGGCTCAACGCGAATTGGATGGTCTTCTCCATACTTTCCTCTGTCTCACCGGGCAATCCCAGGACAAAGCATCCGTGAACATCCAATTTATGTTTGTGTGCCAATTCCATAAATAGTTCCGCCTGTTCAACGGTCTCCTTTTTACCCATACCGTCCAGTACCTTCTGATCCGCGGATTCAAACCCCACGAGCAACTCTCTACAGCCCGCGGCCTTTAATGTCCTGAATAGTTCTTCATCGGCCGTATCGGTCCTCGCGTTTACAGAGAATGTTATATTTAGATTTCTATCCAATATTTCTTGGCAAATAGCTATCGCGTTGGATTTTACAAGTGTGAATGTGTCATCTTCAAAAAAGAACTCACCACCCTTCTTAAGGCCGGGACAGAGTTCCATGTCGAATTCCATCTCATCCACAACGTTTTTTGGTGACCTGAGCCTGACCTTCCTGCCATGCATCACTTGAGGCCATAGGCAGAACACGCACCTGTGGGGGCATCCCCTCCCTGAGAAAATGTCCACATAAGGGTAGAGTTTTGATCCGTCAAAATAGTCCATCAAATCCAGGTGGCGCCACGCTGGAAATGGCAATGAGTCGAGATCGTCAATTAACGGTCTTGGCTCTGTTCTGACCGGAACGCCATCGCTCATGTGGCAAATGCCCTTAACCGATGAAATATCTTGATAATTTTGCGCTATATCCAAGACGGTTAAATCATATTCACCAATACAGACCACATCCACATTTCCATTTGAAATAAGAAGAGTCTCTTCAGGCAGCGCTGAAGCGTGAGGTCCTACCATTATGATCTTCGCGTCAGATTCTGCTTTACAAATTTCAGCGCATTCAATGTCAGAATAGATTGAAGGGGTGGTTGAATCCAGAACTACAAAGTCGGGTTTTTCCCTTCGCGCTATTTCCGCTAATTCACCTTTACCCCAACCTTTGGCGGGAAAATCGTAGAGTTTTGCTTCTATACCTTGCTCCTCAAGGACTGCGGTTGCGTAGGCCAGCCAATCCGGGGCCCTTAAAACGCGCCCTCTTGTTCTCGCGGCCCATCTTTGGGTTCTGTTGAACCCCTGCACATAAGGTTCGTTTATTACAAGTACTTTCATTCGAATATACTTTTAAAGAGGAAAAACAACTTGAGTAGCCAGGAAAGAATACTTTCACATTCGATCCGTATTGAACCGACATTATCTGTTATATCATTAAGTTATCACATTTAGTGATTATGATTATTACGGATCCGACACGTTACAGCGGGGATCCGACTCTGCGCTAAGCTTTAGCATTCCCAGGAAAAATGAAGAGAATACAACCTGTACTCCCAGGGCTATCAAAGTCGTGGCCACAAAAACCGCGTGAGCTGAACCTAGATGCCCCATATTTCGGGCCAACCAGGTGGTCAAAATGGCCATATCCGCCATTAAACCCAGCCAGATCATGATTACTCCTACAACGATTCCAGCTTCTAAGGTGAACCAATTGATCAGCCTTTCAAAGAGCCTACCCCTGGTTTCGTAGCCTTCATTAATGGCGAATGCTTTGCAAAACGCCCCCATGCAAAGAATCTGAAAACCGATAAGTGCGTTCAGGCAGCCCAATGCTAGCCAATGGATTCCGAAATAGAAACCGAATATGAATGCTGGCCCCTGGATAAGCAGAAGCTGGAATATTACACCGATAATAAAAAGCGCGCCTCCTGGTATCAGATAAAGATAATCCGGAGCATTGATTAGCAAAAACCTCAAAGTGCGCCAGCCATCCCTGAAGGACTTGAGATGGGGGGGCTTGGTCCTTCCGTCCGGATGAAGCGTGATCGGAATCTCAGTAATCTTCATCTTTCGGAATCCTCTGGATATGATTGGGATGTATTTCTCGAAATCTCAGTATGCAGAACCGTGTCTGAGAAAGCCGACATCCACGGGGCTGATAACCAGCTCAAAATCCCCCAGTATTTCATTGCGGGGCAT
>CAZFJT010000070.1:0-9904 GCA_964519135.1 uncultured Syntrophales bacterium
TGATAGAACAGGCTGCAAAGGATCCTGACGTGGTCTGGGTGGGCCTTATAAACTCAGAGGGACGCATCCTCACCCATAGCGAGCCCGCTAAAATCGGACTTAAGCTGATGATGGGCAAGGACCTGGAAACCTTGCGCACTGTTCTTAGGACAGGGGAACCGATTTCTTTTAAAAGAAAACTAAAAGACAAGCCTGAGATATTCGAGATATGGAAACCATTCACCCCATTCCCCGATCAAATCGCAGAAGCTCAAATAGTGGCCCGACACACAAGATTCGGCAAAGACCTGCTCGATATATTCGAAAAGCCATCCCAAAAACAGGTTCTGTTCCTGGGACTCAAGATGGACAGATTCAGGCAGATAAGACGCCAGGAAGTCATGTACGCGATTTTCATGGGGGGTGTAATCTTTATAATCGGTTCAGCAGGGGTATATTTCATATTTGTGGTCCAGAACGCGGTAGTGGTAAGGCGGACCCTTGATGAAATGCGGGCATATACGAGAAATGTCCTTGAAAGCATGCCCAATGGACTGATCACAGTGGATCAAAAACTGAACATAGCCACCTATAACCCGGCAGCGTTGGCTATACTGCGAACAGGAAAGGATGAGTTGGAGAATAAGAACATTGCCCGGATATTGCCACTGGAGCATGAAGTAAAGAGAGTCCTGGACGGCGCGGACACAGTTCATGAAAAAGAGGTTAAGCTCGGAGAGGAATCCAGGAATAAAACCATTGTGGGCCTTTCAGTCTCACCATTACGGGAACCTGAATATCAAACCCCAAGGGGAGCGGTGGTAATTGTCAGGGATCTGACCATCATCCGGGAGCTTGAGCAAAAGGTTGTTGTAAATGAGAAATTTGCGGCTTTAGGAAGGCTGTCCGCTGGAGTGGCCCATGAAATTAGAAACCCACTCAACTCAATAAGGGGATTTATACAGTACTTTCAAAGAAAAATAACCATGGATGAGGAGGATTACAATTATACGGAACTGATGCTCACTGAAGTGGACAGACTCAATAGGGTCATATCCAAGTTGCTCGCATATTCTAAGCCAAGGGAGCCGAGACTAGGGATCAGATCGGTTGATGAAGCCCTGGACCATTGCATTAGAGTGGTTCAAAGGGAAGCGGCCGAAGCAGGTATCAAGATAGTCAAGGAAGTGGGAGGCTGTGATGAGGCCCCATTGGCCTTGATGGACAACGACCAGATGACACAGGTATTCATGAACATAATGATAAACGCTCTTGAGGCTTCCCCAAAGGGTGGAAAAGTCAAGGTTGGATATAAATGTGAGGACTCGTCCAGAATAAGTATTACAATAGAGGATCAGGGCGATGGAATTCCGGTTGAGAACATGGATAAATTATTTGATCCGTTTTTCACCACAAAAAGGAAAGGCACCGGTCTTGGCCTGGCTATTGTTAAAAGCATAATAGAGGGTCATGGGGGAGAGATAGAAATTGAATCAGGCCCGGACAGAGGCGCGAGGTTCATAATTTCGCTGAGCCTTTATAATGAAGATGAAACGGATGTACAATCCGATGAAACCACTGAAGATTCATCTCCTGAAGCCGATTGGACCGAATCGGATGAACAATGAGATTTATCAATAAATTCAATGATCAATACATTGATCTATGCGACATTACGCCAGACTTTGTAAGCGCATATAATGATTGGGAGAAATACATAAAGATATGGCGGGACCAAAAATAAAAATACTCGTTACAGATGACGAGCCTTCCCAGCGCAAAATGCTCAAGGCGAATCTGTCCCTGGAAGGCTTTGAAGTTTACGAAGCTGATGATGGAGAAACGGCTATTAAGAAAGTCAGTGAGGAGTTCTTTGATCTCATACTTATGGATAATCGAATGTCCAATATGGACGGAATCGAGGCCCTAAAACAAATAAAAAAGATATCTCCCGGCATTCCGGTCATCATAATAACAGCTTACGCTTCTGTGGAGACGGCTGTGGAGGCCTTGCACTCAGGCGCCCATGACTACCTGACCAAACCCCTTGATGTGGAAGAATTAAAGATCAAGGTTCGCCAAACCCTCGAGTTCTGGAGACTTAAACAGGAAAACAAGCTGCAGAGGCAGCGTATGGAAAACCTGTTCGACACCTCGAAGATTGTGGGAAGATCCGCGAAGATGAAGAATGTGCTGGAAACCGTCGCGATGGTAGCGCCCACAGAGGCTTCCGTTCTTATCCTTGGGGAATCCGGCACTGGAAAAGAGCTTATAGCAAACGCCCTGCACCACGGGTCCAATAGGTCTGAAAAGAGGTTCGTTAAAATTAATTGTGCGGCGTTGCCTGAGACCCTCTTGGAAAGCGAGCTGTTTGGTCATGAAAAAGGGGCCTTCACAGGAGCGGTCAATAGAAAGCCCGGTAGATTCGAGATGGCCGATGGCGGCACAATACTCCTGGATGAAATCGGAGAAATGACCTTCTCCACCCAGGCCAAACTGTTGAGAGCGCTCCAGGAAAGAGAAATCGAGCCTGTGGGCTCCACTAAAACAATAGAAGTTGATGTGAGAATCATCGCGTCTACCAACAGGAATCTAAATGAAGAAGTTACAAAGGGTAATTTTCGAGAAGACCTCTTTTACAGATTAAATGTGGTGCCAATAGAGATCCCGCCTCTCAGGGAGCGCAGAGAGGATGTCAGCCTTCTCATTGATCACTTTTTGGCCATATACAATGAGAAAAACGGCCGCGAAGTACAAGGTTTCCATCCAAGGGCCCTGGACGCGGTGATGCGATATGATTGGCCGGGTAATATCAGGGAACTGGAAAATGTGGTTGAAAGATCAGTAATACTGACCAGGGATGATTATGTGATGTACCAGGATCTGCCTGAATCCATTAGAGGCGCCACAGGAGAAGTCTATGAAAAAGAGATCAGAGAAGGTCTCAGGCCTGGAATGTCCATCAAAGAGATGGAAAGGGAACTAATTCTAAAAACACTGGAAGACAACGATGGTAATAGGACGAGAACATCCGCAATATTGGGTATCACCAGGAGGACCCTCCAGCACAAACTTAAGGAATACGAAATTGATGTGCCGCCTAATTAGTTGATATGCAAAGTAATAAACATAAAGGAACTCTCCACGTCCCTGGGACTTTTTCACAGATATTTAAGAAGGACATGGACTTAGTAACAAAATGTATTATAATATGTCCATCATTTTACTGGTCTATGGAAGGTGCTAATGCCCAAACCATTTTCAGTTAAATCAAAGGATCACGCTGGCGCCCTAATAAATCGCGACCGCTTCCTAGAGGAGCATCCTGAACTAGCGGCCTTGCAAAGAGAGATAGACGAGAAACTGGAAAAGGCTGACACAGGTCATAACAGGCTTGTCCTAATTTCTGATCTAATGATGGAATCCTTCATGAAATTGGACGCAAAACTACAAGGTATAAGACGTAATGTAAATAATAGCCCGCAAAAGCCCGCAAAAAATGATTGAAGCCCTTAGATTAAGCCAAGACCGCGCTTGAACTTAATCTTTTCAAGCCGAATTCCCCTATGCCCCCTGGTTGTCACGCCATATCTTCATATCTTGAAACCAGATTGGCTGGCACTGATATCCAGAATTCAGAGCCTCCGCTGTTCAAACAATCTTCCATATCCGAGCAGGCTGGACAAGATTGGATCGCGCCAGGGCATGTATCGCTTGCGCTAGGTATCACAGGGCATCGTGAACTATCAAAGCCCACGCGAAACCCAAATCGCTCTGCAAATATCTTGATTTTCAGCAGGTCCGTTCCTGTGCCCCCTGCATTGAACGCGTACCTCCTACCGGAACTGTACATATCGGTTTCCTGCAAATGATAAAAGCCTTCGAATATATTAGCCTTCTCAGATTCAGGTATGCCGATTCCGTAGTCCTTTACAGTTATCAGATAACCACCATTGTCAAGACTACCTGACACAACGACCTTGCCCTGGTCAGGGGTGTTTTCGATCGCGTTCCTGGTGAGCCCCACGAGGATCGACATCAAGATCTGGGGCTGAATGTGTAAAAGCGCCTTGTCCGGGTCATGAAACTCGATATTGAGATCTCTATCTTCAGTCATTCGGCGAACTCGGAACTCCGCTGCATGGAAAATCGCTTCACTGGAAATTTCACCAACAGCGCCTTTTTCACTTGGAAAACTCTCAGAAATTTTACTCTTCAGTAATTCTATGGCCTCTTTAAATTGAGGGTACTCGTCCTGTTGCAATTCCGCAAAATCTTTCAAATTCTCCAGAAAATCCGCCATTATCCGGCCTTCGCCATAATCCTTCCTCTCAACTATATGACTAACCTGCTTCTCTATGGTTTTCAGCCTTTCAAGGCTCCTGGCCAACCTTTCAAAAGGCAGCTCCGAGACTTCCACACCTCTGCGTTCCAATTTGCGTTTTATGATCCCAAGGGTAGCCTCGGACACGGCCACAGGGGTTTTTAGCTCATGGGACAGGTGATGCAGCATTTTGTTTTTTACGTGATTGAGTCTTGACAGCTCCTCATAGGCCTTTTTCAATTCATCGTAAAAAGTGGCGTTCTCAAGGGCTAGGGCCACGTTTCCAGCCAAAGCCATGAGTATCTCCACATCCTCTTCTGTGAATGAGGCCTTTATTTTATTCAGCGCGTAAAGGACTCCAAGCCGCCTCTCTGAAGCCTCCAAAGGGACGCATATCATGTTCCTTGTGGTGAATCCCGACCTTGTTTCAACCTGTCTGAAGAGCCTTGGATCATTTGCAGCGTCATGCACCAAAGCGGGTTCGCCGGTTTCAAAAACCCAACCGCCAACACCTTTATCCTTGGGGATTCTGATCTCCTCTTTTGCCGAAGAGAGCAAACGGTCCCTGTCCTGGACACTTCTCCAGTAGAAATCATCACTTTCAGGGTCGTACAAAACAACCCCGACCCCTTCACAACCAAGGGCTTTCTGAACTTCAGTGGAAACTATTGCCAGCAGGTGATCCAAGCTGGTTGTGGACGCGAGAGCGCGAGCCGCGTTATAGAGGAGGGTTATCTTCTCAGGACTTATGAGCGGAGCGTCCTTACTCTTAGACCTTTGACCCTTTTCACCGGGCGCCCACTCCCCTGACATAGGACCTGGCTCCTTGCCTATGCTGCCGGGTCATAAAGACCATGCAGTGAAGATTATTTAAGTTAAGACCCAGTGTAGCTTGTGACGCCACAGGGGACTCATGTGTCAATTATACTATCTTATTCCAGCAACTTTTTCCCTTGATGAAATATGAATAGTCTGTGTGTCTTTTTCACCATCCGCATGGAGAATCTCCCTACACCTTTCGGCTATCCCCTCAGCGGTGAGACCAATATCACTGAGCAGCTCCGACCTGGCGCCATGTTCCACAAATTTGTCCGGCACACCCATCCTGCTCACATTGGATGATGTTATTCCACGTTCATTGAGCATTTCCAGAACAGCCGCGCCAAAGCCACCTTGGGCCACTCCTTCCTCAACCACCAGGGCCTTGCCCACTCTGGCTATTTCGCCAGCGATGAGCCCTTCGTCAATGGGCTTGATGAATCTTGGATTGATTAAACCCACTGAGAATCCTTCCTTATGGAGGATTGCCGCTGCTTTGGCGCCGTGTACGAGCATGGATCCAACTGCGATTATTACCAGATCCGAACCTTTTAGTACTAACTGCCCTTTACCTAACTCGATTTTTCCAGGTTCAACTCCTGGCGCCGGATTTGCCGCCTTATCCCTTGGATACCTTATTGCAACAGGCCCTTTGTGCGTAATCGAGAATTCGAGCATTGCCTTGAGCTCATCTCCACTGGTGGGCGCCATCATGGTTAATCCAGGTATTGATCTCATATATGATATGTCAAAAACACCATGGTGTGTAGGACCATCCTCACCAACCAGACCGGCCCGATCCACTGCAAAAACCACAGGCGCGCCTTGCATGCAAACATCGTGTATGATGTGATCATAGCTCCTTTGCAGGAATGTTGAGTATATTGCCACCACAGGCTTCAATCCCTCGCTGGTCATGCCCGAGGCAAACACAACCGCGTGCTGCTCGGCTATCCCCACATCTATGAACCTTTCAGGGAAGCGATTTGCAAACTCCGCCAAACCTGTGCCATGTTCCATGGCCGCTGTAACTGCGGCTATGCTTGTGTCCTTTTCAGCAAGCTCAACTAAGGCCTCGCCGAAAACATCGGTATATGTGGGACTTCCCGCTGATTTTTCCACCATCCCGGTGGCTGCGTCAAAAGGCCCAATACCATGGAATTTACTCGGGTTCTCCTCAGCCTCACAATAGCCTTTTCCCTTGCAGGTAACCGCATGCACGAGCACAGGCTCCCTGAATCTTTTTATATTTGAAAATGTCTCCAATAGATGCTTCACATTATGACCATCCACTGGGCCGACATATTTGAATCCCAGATCCTCGAACAATCTTCCTGGTGTAATGAATCCCTTTAAAGCGTCTTCAAATTGTTTTGCCAGGCCATACATTGATTTGCCCATCGCGCCGGGTATATTGGTCAGTATATTCTTAATTTCTTTGCGAAATCTCGTTACGACCTGCCCTGTCATTATACGGCTGAGATAGGCCGCCATTGCGCCCACATTGGGTGAGATTGACATTTCATTGTCATTTAAGATAATAATCAAGTCCTTTTTCGCGGCGCCCGCCTGATTCAACGCCTCATAGGATACCCCACAGGTAAGAGATCCGTCTCCCACAAAGGCTATCACTTTGTGGTTCTGGGATTTCAAGCATCTGGCGTGGGCCATTCCAGCCGCTGCGCTAATTGCCACACCAGCGTGCCCAACATCAAAGAAATCGCAGTCACTCTCCGATCTCTTGGGAAAACCCGCAATACCGCCCTTTGTCCTCAATGTGCCAAAGCGCCCGCGCCTTCCGGTGAGCATCTTGTAAGCATACGCCTGGTGCCCAACATCAAATACTATCTTGTCTTTTGGAGGATCAAAGACCTTGAGCATGGCCAGGGTCAATTCCACCGTGCCCAGACTTGAAGCCAGATGCCCGCCTCTCTGGGAAACCACATCTATGATGACTTGCCTGATCTCTTCCGCAAGGCCTTCCAGGGATTCAATTGAAAGTTCTTTCAATTCTTTAGGAGAATTGATGTTCTCTAGTATTGTACTACGTTCAGTATTTTCACTCGCACTCATATCTTTTCCATGTTTATTGTTCACCGTGCTTGTGTTCACCGTGCTTGAAGCGGTTCTGCGCTCGGTTTAGCTTACCCTGTTTCCAACATATTCGCATATTCCCACCAATGGTTCAGCTTGATGACCGAATGTTTTAGCCTTTTCAACCGCTGATTCCAGTAGCTTCTTCATGTGTTTTTTGGCCTTTTCTTTTCCCAAGACACCGGGATAAGTCAACTTACCTCTCCCCTGATCTTTACCCACCGCCTTTCCCAATGTTTCAGCCGCGCCTTCCAGGTCCAGGATATCATCCCTTATTTGAAAAGCTGAACCAAGATCTTCACCCAGGCTTGCAAAGACTTCCACTTGTCTACTTGTGGCTGCGGCCAAGATAGCTCCGCATGTGAGAGAAGCCCTTATAAGCGCTGCGGTCTTATTCAAAACAATGTACTCAGCGTCTTGTTTTGTCCCTTTTTTGCCTTCACTCATGATATCCATTGCCTGGCCCGCGACCAATTTATTTGGTCCGATTGCTTCAGCCAACTCTCCTATTGCCCAGTTCAATCTATCGGGACTGTGAATTCTCCTGACCTCAGGGGTCGAGAGAACATTAAACGCAAAAGCCTGCAAAGCGTCTCCAGCAAGAATAGCGATGGCTTCTCCATAGACTTGATGCAGTGTGGGCTTACCGCGCCTCAGGTCGTCATCGTCCATGGCGGGCAGATCGTCGTGTATGAGTGAATAGGTGTGGGCGCATTCCAACGCCACAGCTACAGGCAGAGCCCGCTCAACCGAAGCGCCCATTGTCTCCGCGGCCACAATGGCCAATATGGGTCTTAGTCTCTTGCCGCCTGCAAATACACTATATCTCATTGCCTCGTGTAATAACAAAGGGTTATTATGAGATTTTGGCAATGCGTCGTCAAGGGCTTTATCAACCATCTCCCGCTTTGACTCAATGTATGAAGCAGCCTCCAAAGCCCTATCCTTCCGATTCCGCTCCACTGAAGGCCACTCTATCCATATTCGCCAATAATTCTTCTACCCTGCCTTCAGTCTTGTTCAATATTTCAAAAAGCCTTTGGGAAAGTTCAATACCTTCTTCAAACATCTTGAGGCTCTCTTCAAGACCTGAGCCCCCCTTTTCCATATTTTCCACTATTTCCCTTAGCTTGACCAACAGCTCATCAAAGCTCTCGGGTCCGTCTTCAGTTTTTACTTTCTTTTTTGGCATGTTATTAAAAAACCTGTAAATATTGTACTATATATTTCCCTACACTTGATCGCTTAACACCAATTCATGCCATAAATTGACCGCCATGATTAATATACAGGTTAGAGCCATGCCCCGCATAGTTCAATTAGATTATATGGGCCTCACATTAAATATGCCTGATACCGGCTTCCTCGGTCTCTTCAAAATCTATGGCGTTCTTCCATAATTTCAGCCCGCTAATCAAAGAGCACCTCACTCAGCTCCCTTTTTGCCGCTGAGTGGCCCGGGTCCAGCTTGATGCACCTTTTGAAGAGCTCCCTTGCCTGCTTGACCCTCATGAAAAACCGTTTATGTATGTAACCTTCCAGGTAATAGCCTTCAGCCAACTTCAAAGGCAACGCGTTCCCTGAGCTTTCCCTTAATCGATTGGCGGCCTGGACGTCCTTTAAGGCTGTTTTCACATAAATCGCCGGATATCCCTGATGAATCCTGGCTTTGATCTTTGCTTCAGCTTCAGAATATAATATGTCCGCTTGAAAGAGTTTGTGGTCCCCTTCAGCTTTTTCGATCAGGGCCTGCGCTTCCTGAAATAAATCAATGGCCTCCAGGTATCTGGTGTTATTGGAAAGCTCCAATCCCGTTCTATAAAGATTCCTGACTAAAACTATGTCCACTTCCGCGCACGCGCGCTGACCATTCCCTAAAATAACCAAAAACATGAACAAACTTATAAGTCCATGTCCATATTTAGATCTTCCAATTCTATTTGAGAATCTCAAATTCTACTCTGCGAGGAGGTTTGCCGGGCGCTCGAGAGGCTTCGGTTTCTCCATGGGCCACTGCGGACATCCTATCCAAAGGCACTCCAAAAGTCCTATTGATATAATGGGCTACAGCTTCGGCCCTTTTTCTGGAAAGCTCATAGTTGTGTTTCTGGGCGCCCCTGCCACTGGAATACCCGTGGAGAACCAGTCTGAATTTGGGATTACTTGCCAGATATTGCACCACTTGAGCTGTAGTGGCCTGGTTCCTTGCCGTTTGAACCGGATCGCCGGACTTTAGGGAAAAACTGTTGTTATCAAAGACCACAACTCCAAAAACCGGCTCAGCCAATTGGCCCGCAGGGGTGGGAGGCGCGGCCACTGGGCATTTCATCACCAGGTGCCTCTTCATCCATGCGTACCACTGGGATGGCGAATTGGTGGGCCTTAATCTCTGGTAAGTCCCCTTCCCCTTTTTTGCGATATTTGCCAGAAAGAAACGACCGTCCTGCATACCGCCGATCTGAAATGTGTGTATCTCCAGATCCGGGTTGCTGAACATTATCTGCTCAGTTGTCTTGATAGGGTCCTCTTTGCAGGATTCAAGACCACCCCCGATAACCAGTATCGCTGATTTTCCGCTAATACCGGCCAAATCTTCCACAGCTCCCCTCAGCCCGGCCGATAGCGCGCTGGTCCCATAGGAAACATGCTGTGGGAATGAGTTTATAAATCTTTCCGGATCCCACTGGG